>JAICXI010000439.1 GCA_025980505.1 bacterium
AAGCTGGAAAACGACGGGGACGCCATCCGCGACGCCGCCATCGCCAAGCTTTTCAAGGAAGAAAAGGACGCGGTCCAGGTCCTGGTCTGGAAGGAAATCTACGGCGACGTGGAGACGGCCATCGACCGCTGCGAGGACGTGGCCAACATCCTCGAAGGCGTCGTGCTGGAAAACGCCTGAAGGACCGGATCTTTGCCGCCCGGGCGCCGAGCGGGACTCCAGTCGGGGATGAAATGATTGAAACCAATGAAAAATCCAAACGGCTCCGGCCGGATCAAGGGCATCCGCCTTCGGGGGCCCTTGCGGTGGATCCCGGGTTTGGGGAGTTCCGATGAATCCTGAACTGGCGTTGATCCTCTTCATTGTCGCGGTGGCCCTGACCTTCGACTTCCTCAACGGTTTCCACGATGCCGCCAATTCCATCGCCACGGTGGTTTCCACCCGGGTGCTGTCGCCGGGCCAGGCGGTTCTTTGGGCGGCCTTCTTCAACTTCGTGGCGGCCTTCACGGTGGGCACCCACGTGGCCAACATGGTGGGCAAGGGCATGGTGGACGCCGCGGGCATCACGCTTTTCGTCATCCTGGCGGCCCTCATCGGGGCCATCCTCTGGGACATCACCACCTGGTATTACGGCCTGCCCACCAGTTCCTCCCACGCCCTGATCGGCGGCTTCGGCGGCGCGGCGGTGGCGCACGCGGGCTGGAAGGTGTTGATCCTGGGAGGGTTCCAGAAAACCATCCTTTTCATCGTGATTTCGCCCGTCGTGGGTTTCCTGTTGGGGCTTTTCCTGATGGTGCTGATGACCCACATTTTCCGCCGGTTCACGCCGACGGCCATCAACGGCATCTTCCGCAAGGGCCAGTTCTTCTCGTCGGCCCTCTGCAGCTTGAGCCACGGCGCCAACGATTCCCAGAAAACCATGGGCATCATCGTGGCCCTGCTGGTGGCGGGGAACCAGCCCCAATGGGCCTATCACGGGGAGTCCAAGGGCATCGCCTGGTGGATCATCCTGGCTTGTTACACCGCCATGGGGCTGGGGACCATGACGGGCGGCTGGCGCATCGTGAAAACCATGGGCCAGCGCATCACCAAGCTGCGGCCCGTGGACGGCTTTTGCGTCGAGACCGGTGGCGCGCTTTCCATCCTCATGGCCACCTTCATGGGGATTCCGGTCTCCACCACCCACACCATCACGGGTTCCATCATGGGGGTGGGCAGTATCACTTCCTTTTCCTCCGTGCGCTGGGGCGTGGCGGGCCGCATCGTCTGGGCCTGGGTCCTGACCATCCCGGCCTCGGCGCTGGTGGCGGCCCTTTGCGAATGGCTCTTCCATCTGCTGGGCTGGCAGTAGAAAGGCAGCTGTTAGCGGGCGGCGGTTAGCTGACAGCTGACGGCTAATCGCTGATCGCTGTTCCGGGCGCCCTTGACGGGGGAGCCCTCTTATCGGGTGCCGAAGGGCGGGGAAGTAAAACCCCGGGATTTCCTCTGCGGTCCCCGGCGGCCCGAAGCCTTTCAAAAACCGGTTCAACGAGACTTCTTGGATGCCCGCCCGCCGAGATTGGTTTAAAATGCGAAGTCCGGCGTCCGAAGCCAATGAGGGATCGCCGCTGGGGGGCGTTCATGGACAAATTCTCCGAGGGCGTGATCTGGTACGTGGTTTTCCTGTTCTCCACGGTCTGCCACGAAGCCGCCCACGCCTGGGTGGCCCTCCAAATGGGGGACCCCACGGCTTATGAGGGCGGGCAGGTCAGCTTGAACCCCGTCCCCCACATGAAACGGGAACCCTTCGGCACCATCTTCGTCCCGATCTTCACCTTTTTCTCCGCGGGATGGATGATGGGCTGGGCCAGCACCCCCTACAACTTCCGCTGGGCCCTAGCCTACCCCCGGCGGTCGGCCCTGATGTCCCTGGCGGGCCCCGCGGCCAACCTGACCTTGACCCTGGTTGCGGGATTGCTGATCCGCGCGGGGATGGCGGCGGGGATTTTCCGCATTCCCGATTTCATCGGTTTTACCAGCGTCACGGAGGCGGTACAGCCGGGCCTCTCCTCGGAAGCGGCGGTTTTCTTGAGCGTGCTTTTCTTCCTGAACCTGCTCCTCTTCACCTTCAACCTCCTGCCTTTCCCCCCCTTGGACGGCAGCGGGGTGGTCATGCTTTTCATCGGCGAATCGGCGGCCCAAAGGTACCTGGCTTTCATCCACCGCACGGGCCTGG
>JAICXI010000279.1 GCA_025980505.1 bacterium
CCGGCACGGCACGGACCCGGCGGGGGAAATCCGGAACGTCCAGCTTTGGTCCATCGCCATGACCCTCGGCATGTTCCTCCAGTGGATCGTTCAGGTTCCCGAGGCCTGGAAACAAGGGATCCGCATCCGGTGGGCCTGGCCGCCCAACCATCCCGGCGTCAAGGAAATGCTGAAATTGATGGCGCCGGCCGTCATCAGCTCCTCGGTGCTGCAGGTCAACCTGCTGGTGAACCAGTTTTTCGCCTCCTTCCTGGCGGCGGGGTACGTCAGCTACCTTTACTACGGCAACCGGCTGTTCCAGCTGCCCTTCGGCATCCTGGGGGTTTCCATCGCCACCGTGACTTTCCCCCTCTTGTCGCGCCAATCCAACACCGGCCGCATGGAGGAATTCTCCGAAACCTTGAGCCGGGCCCTGTCTGCGGGCCTTTTCCTCATGGTGCCCTGCACGGTGGGCATCTGGATCACGGCCAAGCCGGCCTGCCGCCTGGCCTTCGAGTACGGGCGCTTCACGCCCGAGGCCACCCAAGCGGCCGCCCAGGCCACGGCCCTTTACGCCCTGGGCCTGGTGGGCTACACGGGCGTCAAGATCCTCCTGCCCGCCTATTACGCGCGCCGCAACTCGACCAAACCCCTGGTGACTTCCGTGATCGCCATGGCCGCCAACGTGGGCTTGAACCTGACCGCGTTCCTGTCGGTCCAGGATTCGCGCCTGCGCTTCTGGGGGCTGGCCCTGGCCGCGGCCCTCGGTTCGCTCCTCAACCTCGCCTTGCTGCTTGCGGGGATCGACCGGATCGGCGTTCGGCTGCATTGGCGTTTCTTGTTCCGGGAAAGCCGGAAGATCGCCTTGGCCACGCTCTTCATGGGACTGGCCACCTGGGGAACCTTGAAGGGCGTCCAAGCCCTCAACCTTCCAGCGGGCCGCTTGTTCCAATTCCTCCTTCCGGTCCTGGCCGGGGTCCTGGTTTACCTGGGACTTGCCAAGGGAATGGCGCTGACCGGGTTGAACTGGGTCCTGGGCCGGGGACACCGCTAGGCCACGCCTTCCACCGAAGGCTTGGGATAGCTTCAGGCAGGGGTCTTTCCTATGATGAACATCTCGAAATGGGCGGACGCCGCCCAATGGGGCTTTTTCCAGGTGGCGGAGGGTTGGTGCGCGGCCGCCTGGACGACGCGGGGCCTTTCCACCCTGGTCCTACCCCGGAAAGACAAAGAAAAAGCCCTGCGGGGGCTTCACGAATACCTGCCGCCCATGCCGACATCGTTCTGGGAAAAGCCTCCGGCTTCCGTACCCCCGGCGGTTCATGTCCAAACCCGTAAAGCGTTGAAAGGGGAGCGCTTTCACTTTTCCCAGTTCGACCTGTCTTTCCTTACCCCTTTCCAGCAGCGCATCCTCGCCGCCACTTGCCGGATTCCTTGGGGCCAAGTCCGCACTTATGGTTGGGTCGCGGGCAAGGCCGGCTCCTCCCGGGGGTTTAGGGCGGCGGGCCAGGCCTTGAATCGTAACCCCGTAGCCCTCCTTATTCCCTGCCACCGGGTCATTGCGTCGGCCGGTTGCCTGGGTGGTTATGGAAGCGGAACGCAGTGGAAAGTGGCTTTATTGGAAAATGAGGGGATAACGATAAAGCATGGTCGAGTAAGCTAGTTACAGGGCCCGAAAGCTTTGATAAAATCTAGGGGCTTGGGGTCGACCGGCACCTGACAGCCGTCGGCTGACATAAAGACCTGACAACCGAAAGCTGGGTATATGCTTCAGGGCAATATCGATAAATATAAGCTGCTTGAAATCAAGGGAAGCGGCACTTTCGGAACGGTCTGGTTGGCGGAAGACACCTGGATCGGTAAAAAGGTCGCCATCAAGATCCCCCACAACCAAAAAGAAGAATTCACCACCCTCATCGCCGAACCCAAGCTGCTGGCCTCCCTGGACCATCCCAACATCGTGCAGATCCTGACCGTGGACAAGGCCGAGAACATTTTCTTCATGGTCATGGAATACGTGGACGGCAAGAACCTGGCCCAACTGATCCAGGAAACGTCGCTTTCGTACAAGGAAGCGGTCGACATCGTCATCCAGATCCTTTCAGCCCTCCAGTACGCCCACGAGAAAAACGTTATCCACCGCGACTTGAAACCGGGAAACATCCTTCTGACTTCCGAGCGCAAGGCCAAAATCACGGACTTCGGCACCGCCTTCATTCAGGCCGGCAAGAACGGGGCGGGTATCGGCGGAACGCTTTACTATATGGCCAAGGAACAAGTGCTGGGCCACCCCACGCGCGCTTCGGACGTTTATTCCGTGGGCGTCATCCTTTACGAAATGGTCACCGGCAAGCTGCCTTATTACGACGAAGTGCCCATGGTGGTCTTAAACAAGATTCTGAAGGATGATTTCATCGAGCCGCACAAGATCAACGCGGGAGTTCCCAAGGAACTGGAGGCCGTCATCTTAAAGGCGCTCCAAAAGGAAGTCTCGAAACGTTATCAGTCAGCCAACGAGATGAAGGCCGACCTGGAAAAATTGCCGGCCGCGTCCTTGAACGTCCCCATCGGCATCGGCACCAAGACCCAGGAAGTCCTGACCCACACCATCATCCAGGATGAGGTCAAGAAGCAACAAGTGAAGGAAATGGGGGACATCAACAGCCTCCGCTATCAGGGCTACCATTACAAACTCATCCACACCATCGGCACGCGCGGCAAGGAGGAAGGGAACTTCATTTCGCCCGTTTCGGTGGCCGTGGACGCCCAAAAACGCATTTACGTTTGCGACTCGCTCAAATGCAACGTCCAAGTCTTCGATTCGGAAGGCAAGTACCTTTACGCGGTGGGGAAGTTCGGCAAGGACTTGGGCGACACCAAGGAAGCCTCCTTCCTCATGCCCGTTTCCATCGTCGTGGACCAGGCCGGCAACCTGGTGGTGCTGGACGCCAAGACCTGCACGGTGCAGATCATCAACAAATCGGGCCAAGTGATCGCCAAGTTCGGCGAGCCGGCCTCCCCCACCACGGGGAAGATCGAGATCGGGACGGGCGGGTTCTTCCATCCCCAGGCCCTGGCGCTGGACGACAAGGACAACATCTACGTTTCGGACACGGGCAACCACCGCATCCGCGTCTTCAACCCGGCCGGCAAGGTGCTCAACAAGTTCGGCATCCAGGGCGCCCGTTTGGGAGAATTCAACAGCCCGACGGGGCTTGCCATCGACCCGACGTCCAACTTGCTGGTGGTGGACGAGAAGAACTACCGCGTTCAAATCTTCACTTGCCGGGGCGTTTTCAAGAATAAGTTCGGGAAAAGGGGCAACGGAAGGGGCGAATTCTCCTCTCCCATGGGGGTGGCGGTGGATTCCAAGCGCAATATATTCGTCACGGACCGCGATCTTCGCATTCAAATTTTCGACCCGGAAGGGTATTATTTAACCGAGTTCGGCACGCCGCTCACGCCCTACAAGATCGCCCCCAAGTACTACGGCATCTGCACGGACGTGGAAAACAGCCTTTACCTGACCGACGTGGCCAACTGCAGCGTCCTGGTTTACGCCTTGAAGAAATAAGAAGCGCCGGCAGCAAGTCTTAAGTCCGCGATCAAAGAAATTGGGGGGATCAGACCCGAATGGCAACCTCTCCGACATCCGAACCTTCCACGCCTCCGGGCCGTATCGTCCTGACGCCTCCCAAATCCAGCGGCAAACCCCAAATCA
>JAICXI010000318.1 GCA_025980505.1 bacterium
CTTCACCGTCGAAAAAGGGCCCGAGAAGGGGCAAAAGGCCCTCCGACTGGCCTTCGACCTCAAGGCCGGCGGTTTCTGCGGCCTCTGGCACAACGTTTCCTTCGACCTGTCCAAGGCTTCCGCCATCGCCTTCCGGGCCAAGACCACGCTGCCGGGCGAAGTACAGGTGGCTTTGAAGGACCGGTGGAACGTCCAATACGTGGCCAAGGTGGGCGTGCCTTCCGGAAATTGGACGGAAGTGAAGATCCCCCTTTCGTCCTTCGTGAAAGACCCCTATTACACCCCGGACAACGCCCAACCGGGGCATCCCATGGATTTGTCCCGCGTGAGCGGCATGAACTTCGGCCCCCAGGTCCCGGGCGCGGGCGACCTGTGGCTGGGTCCGATCACGGCCGAGGAAGGTCCGGGCGGGAAGTGAGCTTCCCCTTGGGGACGCCTGGAGGGAGGCGGCTTTGAAATGGCCTTGACCGAATTTAAAACCAAGGTGGGGCGCCTCCGGGAATTCCTCGGCCGGAAGGGCCTGGGGGCCGTGCTTTTGTCCAGCCGGGCGAATTTTTCCTGGCTGGCCTGCGGCCGCACCAACCAGGTGCGCTCGGATTCGGAGAAAGGCGTGGCCGCCCTTTGGGTGACGCGAAAGGGCGTGGAACTGTGGTGCGATTCCATCGAGGAAAAAAGGTTCAAGGAAGAGGAGGCCCGGGGACTGCCCCTGGTTTACCGGGTCCATCCCTGGACCGGAGGGCCCCCGGCTTCCTTCTCCAAGGCCGGTTCGGACAACGGCGCCTACGGCCTTCCCGACCGGGGGGGCGAAATAGCCCGCCTGCGCTGGTCCCTGCTGCCGGAGGAGATTTCACGGTACCGCAAGGTGGGGAAGTTGTCGGGCCTGGCACTGGAAGCGGTGGGAAAAAGGGCCCGCCGGGGATGGACCGAGCGCCGGGTGGCCGCCGAACTTTCCTTCGAGCTGGTGTCGCGGGGGCTGGAGCCCTCGGTGATCCTGGTGGGTTCGGATGAAAGGCTGAAACGCCACCGCCATCCCCTGCCCACGGACCATCCGATCAAGAAAAGCGTCATGATGGTGGTTTGCGCCAAGGGCCACGGCCTGATCGCCAGCCTGACCCGCCTGGTCCATTTCGGCCCGGTTCCGGCGGAGCTGAGGCGCCGCCATGCCGCCTGCCTCCAGGTGGAATGCGCCCTTTGGGAGTCCAGCCGTCCGGGGGCGCCCGTCCGTGATGTATTTAAGGCCCTGGTCCGGGAATACGGACGCCAGGGTTTTCCCGGCGAATGGAAGCTCCATCACCAGGGAGGGCCCACGGGCTACGACACGAGGGATTACCTGGCCACGCCGGACTGTCCCCACCGGCTGGTGGAAAACCAGGCCTTGGCCTAGAACCCTTCCATCACCGGCACCAAAAGCGAGGATACGGTCCTGCTGACGGCCGGAGGGCTGGAGGTTTTGACGCCCACGCCCGGCTGGCCCCTGCTGAAGGTCCGCCATGGCGGACGGGAATACCGGAGGCCGGATATCCAGGCCCGGAAATGATGGACCGGTGCCACCGGCAAAGCGCGTTAAAAATGCCGTCGGGGGGCGCCGTTTCCGCTCCCCGCGTTGACGGCGGATGAATTCGGGAGGTTTTTATGTCCTTCGTGATCGGCTGTGACATCGGGACTTCGGGCACCAAGGCCATCGTGGTTTCCCAATCGGGAAAGATTCTGTCCAAGGTGACCGTGGAATATCCCCTGTCCACGCCCCACCCGGGCTGGGCGGAACAAGACCCCGAATCCTGGTATGGGGCGGCCTTAAAGGCCCTTGCCGGAGCCTTGCGCAAGGCCCGGGTTCCGGCCCGGGACGTGAAGGCCCTGGGCTTTTCCGGCCAGATGCATTCCTCCGTTTTCCTGGATAAGGCCGGCAAGGTGCTCCGGCCCGCGCTCCTTTGGTGCGACACGCGCACCCGGGAGGAATGCCGGGAGATCACCCGGAAAGTGGGCGAGGCAAACCTGGGAAAATGGGTTTCCAACCCCGCCCTGGAAGGTTTCACGCTTCCCAAGATCCTGTGGGTTAAAAAACACGAACCCAGGATTTACAGCCGGATCGCCCAGGTCCTGATGCCCAAGGATTACCTGCGCTACCGCCTGACGGGCGTGCTGGGCACCGAGGTTTCGGACGCGGCCGGAACCCTTTATTTCGACGTGAAGAACCGCCGCTGGTCCAAGGAGATACTGTCGAAGCTGGGAATACCCTTGGGTTGGTTCCCCCAGGCGGTGGAATCCCAGGCCGTATGCGGGCACCTGACGGCCGCGGCGGCCAAGACGCTGGGCCTGAGGGAGGGCACCCCGGTGGTGGGGGGCGGGGCGGACAACACCTGCGGGGCGGTGGGGAACGGGATCATTAAGACCGGGGACGTGATGGCCAGCCTGGGCACCTCGGGCGTTTTCTTCGCGAATACGGACCGGGTGAAGGTCGACCCGGCTTTAAGGGTCCACAGCTTCTGCCACAGCGTGCCGGAGAAGTGGTACCTCATGGGCGTCATGCTTTCGGCGGGCTTTTCCCTGCGGTGGTACCGGGACACGCTGGGATTGACCGAAAAGGAACAGGCCCGGAAGGCGGGTAAGGATGCCTATGACGTCCTGGGCGCGGAGGCCCAAAAGGCGCCCGTGGGAAGTGAGGGATTGCTGTTCCTTCCTTACTTGATGGGGGAAAGGACGCCCCACAAGGACGCCCAGGCGAGGGCGGCCTTCGTGGGGGCCTCGGCCCGCCACGCCCGGGCGCATTTCGCCCGGGCGGTGTTCGAGGGCATCACCTTCGGCATGCGGGATTCACTGGAAATTTTCCGGGAACTGAAGGTCCCCATCCGGCGGGTGGTGGCCACCGGCGGCGGGGCCGTGAACCCCTTTTGGCGGCAATTGCAGGCGGACATCTACGGCGAGGAAGTGGTCACGGTGAACAGCCAGGAGGGGCCGGCTTACGGCGCGGCCATCCTGGCCATGGTGGGCGCGGGCCTTTACCCGACGGTCCCTGCGGCCTGCTCCAAGCTTATCCGCGTGGCCACCCGCACGTCCCCCCGTCCCCGGCAAGTGGAAGCCTATGACGGCTGGTACGGGGAGTTCCGGAAACTTTATCCGGCGCTCAAGGATTCCTTCCGGACCATCCAGGGGAAACTGGCGGGATAAAAATCTAAAACTTCGCAAAGCAAAACTTTGGCGAAGAACCTCCCCCGTTGAAAAAGGGGGATCGAGGGGATTTCGCCGGTTCTTTTTCCCCAAATACCCCATCCCTTTTGGCAAGGGAACCAAGGGACTGTAACAAAACCCAAGATTTCACCACGGAGGCACAGAGACGCAGCCAAAAAAACAGTAAATTCAA
>JAICXI010000163.1 GCA_025980505.1 bacterium
GGGGGTTTTCTCCACGGTCTTCGGTATCGCCCAGGACCAGGGGCTTCTTGACGTGGAGGAGAGGCTTTACGACTTTTACCCTGACCGCTGCGGGAAGCCCGGCTGGGACCCCCGCAAGGACGGCATCACCCTGGGGAACCTCCTTTCCATGACCTCCGGGCTCGACTGCAACGACGTGGGGGTGGGAAACGAAAACTGTGGGGCGGACATGGCGCGCGCCCGCGACTGGCTGGGCTTTTGATTCGGCCTGCCCATGGCCCGGAAGCCGGGAGAGGCCTGGGAATACAACGGTTGCTGCCTCTCCCTGGTTTCCAACCTGATCGCCGCAAAGAGCGGCATGTCCTTTCCGGCCTACGCGAAAAAATACCTCTTGGGCCCGCTGGGTATCCGGGAGGATGAGTGGGTCACGGGCCCGGCAGGCGTGAACCGGGTGGATTACGGCCTGGCCTGGAAGGCCCGGGAAATGGCCAAGCTGGGGCAGCTTTACTTGAACCGGGGTCTTTGGAAAGGCAAGCGGATCGTTTCCGAAGCCTGGGTGAGGGACGCCACCTCCCCGCACGCGCCCAAGGGGCAGGCCTGGGGGCACGAGTACGGTTATCTCTGGCACCTCAAGGACATGCGGTACCAGGGGAGGAAGGTCCGGGTTTTCTACGCCCGGGGCTACCGGGGCCAGGAGATCTTCGCGTCGCCGGAGGCGGACCTGGTGTGCGTGATGACCGCGGAAAGCGACGACGATTCCATTTATGCGAAGGAAGAGGACCTGTTCGAGGACGCCATTCTGGGCTCTTTCGAATAAAATGCGGGTTTCGAGAACCCGAGACAGGAGTTGAACCGATGCCCGAGATTAAAAAAGCCTATGTCACCGTGATGGTCGCCGACCTGGACAAGGCGGTGGACTTTTATACCAACGTTTTGGGGCTTTACGAGGACCTGCGCTTCGGCGACAGCTGGGCCGAGATGACGGCTCCAGGGCTGACCGTCGGGCTTCACCCCAAGAAGCCCGGGGCCCATCCCGCGCCCAAGGAAAACCACGTGTCCATCGGGTTCGAGGTGAAGGATATCCGGGCCGCCGCCAAGGAAATGGAAGCCAAGGGCGTGCAGTTCCAGTTCCAGGAGAACGAAGTGAACATCCTGGCGTTCTTCAAGGACCTCGACGGGACCCACCTTTACCTCACCCAGGTGCGTTAACGAGGGGAACCGGGCGTTCATTTAAAAAAGCGGTTCGGCTCCCCGCGCCGGATTTTCCACGGGCGTAACACCGTGGGGAACGCAGCCGCAAGGGAGTATCTATTCGCCCCCGAAACGCCTAGGCTGGATGCGTGACCGAAAAGGTTCAAGGAGATGGATATGACAAAGCAAAAGACCACCCAAGGTAAAGCCCGGCCCGCCGGCCAAGATTTGGGGAAATAAATGCCCGAACCTCAAAAACTGGAAATTCAAAATGAAGTCGATGAGAACGGCGTGCCGACGGGCGGTTTTGCCCGCGGTATCGGTGTTTCCATTACCTGGCAGGGCGCCCCCTTGGGCAGGGGCGGGGACCGGCGGAAACAAACGGGGGCTTACGTGGAGGATGTCCTCGAAGCCTGCCTGGGCCGCTTGAAATACTACCAAGGCACGAAATTCAGCTGTCCCGAGAATGTTCTGGCCATCAGCGATTTGGAGGGGACCCTCAAATGGCTTCACCGGCGCACCGAGGACCGCGAGAAAAGGCTGGTGGACGGGACATCGGGCATTTAAATGCGGTAGCCGGTGATTGTTCTTGAAGCCGGAGTCGTTTTTTTGAATGGACGGAGGGCATCCCGGCTTTGACCCGCGAATCATGCCGTAGGTAAAGCGGGTTGGGAACGGCACCCTCATCCCATCCTTCTCCCCTCAAGGGAGAAGGGGAACCCGACCCCCGCACCTTGCGGGCAGGGGTGATCCGGCGGTGATCCCTAAGAAGAAAGCGTCCATGCAATGACGGCTTACTTCAATTGAAGGGATTATCCCGGCAGGTTGAAATAAAGGAAGTGCGAATCCTGCACCGCCTCGACCTTGACCGCGCTTTCCTCATGAATGGCCAGCCCGTCCCCCGCCTCCAGCTTATGGCCGTTCACGGCCAACCCGCCGGAAGCCAGTTGTAACCAGCCTTTGCGGTCCCAGTGGACCGGCAGGTCCAGTTTTTCCCCCGCCTTGGGCTTGGCCAGGTAGAGGTCGGCGTCCTGGTTCATCGTGAGGGATCCCTCCCGCCCGTCTTTGGACAGGGCCAGGAAAAGCTTGCCCTTGCCCAGTTCCCGCGAGAAATCCTTTTGGGCATAGCCGGGTTTCAGGCCGTCCTTGTCCGGGAGGACCCAAATCTGGAGGAAATGCGTCTCCTCGTCCTTCAAGTGGTTGTGCTCCGAATGCCTCACCCCGGTGCCGGCGCTCATGCGCTGGACCTCCCCCGGCAATAGGGTGGCGGAGGTGCCCGTGGAATCCTTGTGTTCCAGGGCGCCCTTGAGCACGTAGGAGATGATTTCCATGTCCCGGTGGCCGTGGGTCGAAAAACCCCTGCCGCCCTGGATGCGGTCCTCGTTGATGACCCGTAAATCGCCGAACCCCATTTCGGCTTCATCGAGGTAATCCCCGAAGGAAAAAGTATGGAGGGATTGGAGCCATCCCAGGCGGGTCGAACCGCGCTCGGCGGACTTCCGGAGGGTCATCATGGCGGGCTCCTTGGGCGATCGGGATTGAAGGACCTTCCCATTAATAGGCAGGGTGATGGAAAGTGGCAAGGGGCGCTTCACGGCAAGGCGCCGGGCGCGGCATGCCGCGTTCCGGCTTGGCCCCCGGTTACCCCGCGGTAAGTCCCTTCGCCCCCCTTGCCCGTTCCAAACCCATTCCCCTTGTGGCAATCAAAGCCGTTTGAGGATATAAGGAATTATTCTTAGGGGCTCCAATGAAACTCGGGTTTTAATGTCATCTCCGTTAGTGTCTCGGTTTGATGAGAAGTCCACTTCACACTCGCTCCGGGCCTTTTGCCCTGAGGCCCTCGAAGGGCTCCCCTCAAGGGAGAGGGGGAAATAAACAGCTAAAACCCTCGCCCCTTGGAAGAGGGTAGGGTGAGGGGCGGCGTCGGTTTTCGGGATTTTGAACCGAGACATTACCTTATCTCCCTTTCCCTTGGCGGGAGGGGGTTTGGGTCGCCGTTTCTTAAATATTTTTTTAAAAAAAGGACGTGCCATGAACCTCTTTTCGCCTTTCAAGCTGGGTCTTCCTGAAGCCTCCGGCGCATCCCGGGGCCCGTTGGAACTTCCCAACCGCATGGTCATGTCGGCCCTGACGCGCTGCCGGGCGGTGGAAGGCAACGTCCCAGGCCCCCTGGCCGTGACCTATTACACCCAAAGGGCGTCGGCGGGCTTTATCCTCACCGAAGCCACCCAGGTCACTCCCCTGGGACAGGGTTACCCCCATACGCCCGGCATCCATTCGCCGGAACAAGTCCGGGGATGGATCAAGGTCACCGACGCGGTCCACCAGGCCGGGGGAAGGATTTTCCTCCAGCTCTGGCACGTGGGGCGGGTCTCGCTCCCGGATTTCCACGGCGGGGAATTGCCGGTGGCGCCCTCGGCGCTTCCCGTGGAAGGGGAACTGTTTTCGCCCGACGGCCCCAAAAAGAAAATCACCACGCCCCGGGCCTTGGAGCTTGCCGAAATCCCCCGGGTGGTGGAACAGTTCAAGAAGGGGGCGGAAAACGCCATGGCCGCCGGTTTCGACGGCGTGGAGATACACGGCGCCAACGGCTACCTGTTGGACCAGTTCACCAAGGACGGCTCCAACCGCCGCACCGACGCCTACGGGGGCAGCCTGGAGAACCGCCTGCGTTTTCCCCTGGAAGTGGCCGACGCGGTCGTGGGCGTCTGGGGGCCGGAAAGGGTGGGTTACCGGATCTCGCCCCACTTCACCAACTATTCGATGTCTGATTCCAACCCGGGGGAAACCTTCACGCGACTCGCGCAGGAACTCAGCCGCCGGAAGCTGGCTTACCTGGACCTGCTGGAAGGTATTGCGGGGCCGCGCGCCATCCCGCCCACGGCTGTCCGGCTGGCCCCCGTCTTGCGCAAGGAATTCAAGCAGGCCTTGATGGTCAATGGGGGGTACGACCTGCGGTCGGGGAACGAAATCATCGAAAAGGGCGGGGCGGACCTGGTGTGCTTCGGGACCCTGTTCCTGGCCAACCCCGACCTTCCGGAGAGGTTCAAAAGGATCATGGCCGGAACCTCGGGCCCCGTTGAAGGGCTTAACCAAGCGGACCCCTCCACTTTTTACGGTGGCGGCGAGAAGGGCTATACGGACTATCCGAAATTACCGTAAGTTTTGCGGGGAAACCTTGGAACCTTCGAGGCTCGCAATGACGGCCAAACAAAACCAAAGGGACTTATATCTTAAAGTTCATGCCTTGCTGTCATTGCGAGGAATGGCCGCCGAATAGGCGGCCGGTCATGACGAAGCAACCCGGGTTTTAATAAGCCTTCGGGGAAAATCGGAAGCCACGGCTAAAAACACCTATGGGCTGGGGTTGCTTCGCCTCAAAATCCGAGGTTCGCAATGACAGCCAAACAAAACCAAAGGGACTTATATCTTAAAGTTCATGCCTTGCTGTCATTGATGACATGAAAGCGCGCCTCCCTCTACGCGTGTAAAATCCGCGTGTAGAGAAAAACCAAACCACGGGTATGAACCGTGGGAAGGAGGCGCAGGATGCATTATATCGCTTTGGACGCACACAAGAAATACACTCTGGCATCGGTGGAACCGATGGAGGGTGGGCGAGCCCGGGAAACACGGATAGCCCATGAACCCGGAATGCTGAAGGGGTTTTTGAGACGCTTTGACAAAGGTTCGCCGGTAGCCGTGGAAACGGTTGGGAACTGGTATTGGATCGTGGATGAAATCGAAGAGGCTGGGATGGTGCCCCGCCTAGTCCACGCCCGCAAAGCAAAGATCATGATGGGTAACGTGAACAAGACGGACAAGTTAGACGCCCAGGGGCTGAACCGCCTCCAAAGAAACGGAACCCTTCCGGCGGTATGGATTCCGTCGGCAGAACTGAGGGACAAACGGGACCTAGCCCGTACACGCATGGCGTTGGTGGGGCAACGCACGCAGCTCAAGAACCGGATTCACGCTACTCTGGCGAAATATGGGTTGTCGGTGGAAGCCGGCGACCTGTTTGGAAAGAAGGGTCGAGAACTGCTGGGACAGGCAATCCCGGAATTGCCTCCTGAGACGGAATTCTCGTTCGGACGGACCTTGGAGGCATTGGACACACTAGAAGAACAGATCAAAGCCCTTGAGGAAC
>JAICXI010000205.1 GCA_025980505.1 bacterium
CCTCCTGAAGCGCCCCATCGGCCGGCGAATTCTTCAAATAAACAGGCTGCGCCAAGAAAGAATTGACGGGATTAGGCTTCAGGTAATAAGGAAGGGCACCGGCGCTCTCCTCGGCAATATCATTAAGAAGGACGCGGCGCCCCTCTTTAGCCGCCAGACCGATAAGGGTTTCCCCCGAAAGGACTGTTATGTCGGAAGCAATCGATTTGGAATCGCTTGAAAAAGCCCGTAGCCGTAGGACCTTTTTGTCCTGAACCGTCGTCCAAAGGAAAAAGACCGCGCTATGAAGCGAAAGTGATTTCTGGAACAACGCCAATTGTTTGGCCAGGGAATCCTCCAAACCCATGACGGTTCCCACCCTGGCGGACAGGCGCGTTTCTTCCATCAATAACTTGTCTTTCGGGATATTAAAGGAAGTGGGTTCGGCTTCCGAGGCCAATTGGGAAGCTTCGCTTTTCAGGTTTTCCAGCCTGGAATTCAGCTCTTCCTTTTCCTTCCGGGTTTTGACAATCCGGGCCAAAAAGAAGGCGGAAGCCAGGTAGGCCGCCCACCGAAGATAAAGTGAGACTCCGGCGAGGGAGTCTTCCTTCCTGAGATAAAAGGCTTCTAAAAGGCTGAAAAGGATGGCCACCCAAAAGCCGTAAAGAGCCTCCCCTTCCCATGCCGCGATTCCCATGAGCAAAAAAACCGCGAAAATAAGGGGGGACTGCTCGCCACCGGTGCTTTGGGCCAGCAAATTAAGCCCAACGGTGGTTCCGATAAGCAGTAAGAGGCGGTTCGGCTCGGCAAACAAATGGAGGCGGATGAGGAGGAACAACCAAAGGAAAGCCGCGACCCAGGAAACGATCAACCAAGCAGTTGGCACGTCCGAAAGTTGGAGGATGCAAATCCCGCTTCCCGCAAGAAGGAAAGCCGCGGCGATCCCGACGAGGGCGAGCCACCTTGCCGCCTTCCGATTTAAAACCGCGGAGAAGGGGCTCACCAAGGCCAAGTCAGATTAAAGCCTGCCCTGTCGGCGCATCAAAGCCCGCATTTTCCGGCGGTGCTTCTTGCGCTTGTGGGTTTTAATCTTTTGGCGGTGACGCTTTCTACCGTTGGGCATCCGAAAATCCTCCGAATCAAAATAAACTTCAATCCCGGGTTTCCCACAAGGGGCCCCTCTGTTTTGCCTCAGTTTATCAGGAATTGCTATTCCCGCAACTGCATTACTTGATTTTCATGCATTTGGCCGTGGCTTCAGCCACGATGGTCCCATCCTCCAGCCGAGCCTCCGCTGCGGTCAAAAGGATGTTTTTTTGGTTTCCACACGCCAAGCCGATAAGAAAACTTTCCGGTTAACCGGACAGGGAGATTTCAACCTTACTTGATACTCGGCCGTCACAGCCTTTTCACCCTTCAACCAGTAAAGGTTGACCATCAACTCATCCAAAAGGGTGCCTAATATTCCACCGTGCACCACGTTGGAAAAACCCTGGTACACCTTCGGGATAACCGCCTCGGACAAAAGTCTTTCACCCTCGTACCGAAACTTCATTTGGAAGCCTACGGGGTTCTTTTCGCCGCAACAGAGGCAATAGCGGTCATCGGCGAAAAGACTGCCGACGGTGGGGCCCTCCTTCATGCCGAAGCCTGGCTTTGGGCGAGAGCCGATCGAAGGGAACGGTGGTAGGGGGCGCGGCAAATACCCGTCTCTAATACGATGGCCGTAATCAATTCCCCCGGCGTCACGTCAAAGGCGGGGTTGTAGACGGGATAATCCTCCTTGGCGATGGCCACTCCCTGGGGGTGGGTCACTTCCCGGGGATTTCTTTGCTCAATGACGATTTCTTTTCCGCTGGATTTGGCCAAGTCCAGCGTGGTTGTCGGAGCCGAAACGTAAAAAGGGATCCCATGGGCCTTCGCCAAAACCGCCAAGGCATAGGTACCGATTTTATTGGCCGTATCCCCGTTGGCCACGATACGGTCCGCGCCCACGATGATGGCATCCACCCTTCCCTGCTTCATCAAGGAGGCCGACATATTGTCGGTAATTAAATGGAAGTCGATCCCGGCGTGGGCTACTTCGTAGGCCGTCAAGCGGGCGCCTTGCAGGTAAGGACGCGTTTCGTCCACCCACACGTGGAGTTTGCGGTTTTTCCTGGCGGCGGTCGTAATGGCCGAAAGGGCCGTTCCGTCCCCACCCGTGGCGAGGGCCCCCGTATTGCAATGGGTCAGGACATTGCGGCAGCCGGCCAGGAGCCGGGCCCCGTTTTTTCCCAACCGACCGCAAAGGGCCTCGTCTTCTTTGTGGATCTCCAGGGCCTCCCGTTCCAACCAACGTCCCTGGTCCGAAGGGTTGGCCCCCGTCATTTCCTTAAGCCGAAGCTGCATACGCTCCAAGGCCCAAAAGAGGTTGACGGCGGTGGGCCGGGTCTTTCGCAGCCGCAGGAGGGCCTTTTCCACGTCCCGTTTGAAAGCAAGGGGCGTCCCGGCCTTGGAACGAAGGGCCGCCACCGCCACTCCATAGGCCGCCGTGATGCCGATCGCCGGGGCCCCACGGACCGTCATGTCCTCAATGGCCCGGGCCACTTTTTCCACGGTATCGCACTTGACCCACTTTTCCCGGAAAGGCAGGAGCCGTTGTTCCAAGAGGTGCAGAGTTCCTTTTTTCCAAAGAATGGGCCTGAGCTTTTGGGAAGCCATGGGATTTCCTTTTATTTATTTCATCGGCCGTCGGCCGTCATTTCTTCTCGAGCGCCGCGGCCACTTCCTTCATGAGGATCGTCAACTTAGGCTCGGCTTCCTGGGCATGCTTGATAATTTTCTGGATATCGGCCGGTTCAAGGGTATCGGCCACGCACTTGTCGGTCACAACCGAAATCCCCAAGACCTTGATCCCGCCGTGGACCGCCACAATGACCTCCGGCACCGTCGACATGCCCACCACATCGGCAAAGCTCGAGAGCCACCGGTATTCCGCCCTTGTTTCAAGGTTGGGACCCGTCACCGCCACGTAAACGCCTTTTTGCACGGGAATCCGCTTTTCCCAGGCGATTTTTTCAGCCAGCGCGATCAATCCCTTGGAATAAGGTTCGACCATATCGGGCCAGCGGGGGCCCAAGCGGTCGTCGTTCCTGCCGATCAGGGGATTGTCGCCCATGAGGTTCACGTGGTCCTCGATGATCATCAAATCCCCCGGATGATAAGCGCGGTTCATTCCCCCGCAGGCGTTGGAAACCAGCAAAAATTGGACGCCCAAGGCCCTCATGACCCTTACGGGAAAAGTGACTTGTTGGAGGGTATAACCCTCATAACGGTGGAATCTGCCTTTCATGGCGACGACGGTCGTATTCCCCAATTTGCCGAAGACCAGTTCCCCAGCATGGGATTCCACGGTGGAAAGCGGGAAATGGGGTATTTTCCCATAAGGGATCACCACCGCCTCCTTAATTTCATGGGCCAGGGCGCCCAATCCCGTTCCCAAAATGATCCCCACCTTGGGAGTAAGGGGGGTTGTTTTTCGGATCTCTTTTACCGATTCTTGAATCTGGTCGAATAGTTCAGCCATCTATCGCCCCTTTAATTTTTGTTTTGCCAACAATTCCAGAACTTCCGCCGCCTTCAAACCCGTCACTCGCACCAGCTTGTGGCGTGATTGCTCCCCTTTCAACAACGCCAGACAATTCTTGGGGCGATTCAACCATTCGGCTAAAAATCGGAGGACAGCCTCATTGGCAGCGCCATCAACGGGTGGCGCCTGGACCTTCACCTTCAAAACCCCGTTTTCGAAACCCACCACTTGATTCCGGGAAGACCGGGGAATAACACGCATCCGCAGCAGGCATCCTTCCGTCGTGTCCCGAATCGTCGAGTCCACCGAACCCTCTAACCGCGCAACGAATAAGCCAAGAGAACCAGCCAAGGTATCCCGTAGCGGCTGACCGCCAGGAAAAGGATGGCCGTTAAAAGCCCGCGGGAGTTAAAGGAACCCCATCGGATGGATAAAAAACCGTCGCTCCATTTTAAAAGCGGGTAGGAAACCAGGAAGAATAGGCGGCGGAACCCGTTCAGCGCGGGCCCCCGCACGGCGTGAAGCAGCCATTCCACCAACAAAACGAAAGCCGCCAGATTTAAAAGAAGCGTCGTTAAATAGGCCGAATCAGCCAGAAAATATCCCAATTTCGCCTTCCCTTCATCTCATCGGTTCAACTGTCTTAACTCGGCCCCGCGTTGGGTGGCCGCCTCGATCGCCGCAACAACCGTTTCCCGAAACCCTTTCTCCGCCATTTTGGCCAAGGCCGCCTGCGTGGTCCCTCCCGGCGACGTCACCTGGACCCTTAATTCTTCCGGCGTTTTACCCGTTTCCAAAACCATGCGGGCCGCTCCGTAAACAGTCTGGGCCACCAACTGGAGGGAAGCTTCCCTTGATAAACCGCCCCGCACTGCCGCTTCGGTCATCGCCTCGACCATGTGAAAAATGTAGGCGGGTCCGCTTCCGGATACCGCCGTCAC
>JAICXI010000413.1 GCA_025980505.1 bacterium
ACGGACGTTTTCCGGCAACCCTTTCCGGTTGCCGGGGCCGCTTGAAAAACACCCCGCGGTCCGCCGCGGGGTGTTTTTTTATTTAAGAGCGCGGGAAGCCTTGTAAAATGCAGCCATGACCCATGCCCTTTCCCGCGCCCAGCTCACCCGTTTCCTCTCCGTCGCCAGGAAGGCCGCCCTCCAGGGAGGCCAAAAGGCCCTCGGTTATTTCCGCCGGAAAGTCCGGGTCCTCAAGAAGGTCGACCGTTCCCCCGTTACGCGGGCGGACCGCGAAGCCGAACAAGTCATCCGGGGCATCCTCCATAAGGCTTTCCCGTCCCACCAGCTCTGCGGGGAGGAGTTGGGCTGGGACAAGGGCGTCCAAGCCGAGTTCAAGTGGTGGATCGATCCCGTGGATGGAACCAGGCAATTCATCCGGGGAATCCCCTTTTGGGGAACGCTGGTGGCGCTGGAATACCGGGGTGAGGTGGTGGCGGGGGTCATCCACCATCCGGCCATCGGCCTGACCTTGTGGGCCGCCAAGGGACTGGGGTGCTACGCCAACGGCGTCCGCGCCCGCGTTTCCAGGATTGCGGATCTCCGGGACGGCACGCTCACTTACGGCGGAATCCGCCTGGTGCCGAAATCCTACCGCTCCAAATTGACCCACCTCATCGCCGGTTGTTACGATGACCGGGGCTTCGGGGATTGTTTCGGCCAGAGCCTGGTGATCCAGGGGATGGTGGAAGCCATGTTGGATCCGGTGGTGAAACCCTACGACGTGGCGGCCGTCAAAATCTGCGTGGAGGAAGCCGGGGGCCGGTTCACCGACCTTTCGGGGAGGAAAACCCATTATGGGGGCAACGCGCTTTCCAGCAACGGTTTGACCCATTCCCAAGTCTTAAAAGCGATACACTAATCCCGAAATCCGGCCGTGGGAATTCCGTCCCGGAGGATCCTGCATATCCGGAAAGCGCCGGCCCGGCGGAATCTTCGGATGGAAGCATCGTTACATTAGCAAGGGAGAATTGGAATGATCCGGAAGAAAAAAGTCGTGATCGTCATGCCGGCCTACAACGCCGAAAAGACACTGAAAAAGACGTACGATGAGATACCCAAGGATATCGTGGACGAGGTCATCCTGGTCGACGACGCCAGCCATGACGCCACCGTGAAGCTGGCCCGCAAGCTGAGGATCAAGACCATCGTCCATCCCAAGAACCGCGGCTACGGGGGCAACCAGAAGACCTGTTACAAGGCGGCCCTGGCCAGCAAGGCCGACATCGTCATCATGCTGCATCCCGACTACCAATACACGCCCAAGCTGATCTCGGCCATGGCCTACCTGCTGGAATCGGGCCTTTACGACGTGGTCCTGGGGTCGCGCATCCTGGGCGGGCAGGCTCTGAACGGCGGCATGCCGCTTTACAAGTACGTCAGCAACCGGTTCTTAACCCTCTCCCAGAACCTGCTCATGGGCGCCAAACTGTCCGAGTACCATACGGGATACCGGGGCTATACCCGCGGGGTGCTGGAAAGCGTGCACATGGAGAAGAACTCCGACGACTTCATCTTCGACAACGAAATGCTTTCCCAGATCCATTACCTGGGCTTCCGCATCGCGGAAATCACCTGCCCGGCCAAGTATTTCCCGGAGGCCTCCTCCATCAACTTCGCGCGCAGCGCCAAGTACGGCCTGGGCTGCCTTTGGATCGCCCTGCAGTACCGGTTGAGCAAGATGGGCCTGGTGTCCGATATTTTCAACTTTAAGCCGAAGGGACGATAACGGGACTTCGCAGCCCGGGTGTCCGCTATCGCCGCAGGGGGTGGATATGTCCAAGTTGATCCTCGCCATTGACCAAGGAACCACCGGTACCCGGACCTTCCTCTTCGACCATTCGGGAAAAGTGGCGGGAAGCGCTTACCGGGAATTCACCCAATATTTCCCCAAGCCGGGCTGGGTGGAGCATGACGCGGCTGAAATCTGGAGGACGGTCGAGGACACGGGCCGCCAGGCCTTGAAGGCCGCGGGGGTGGGACCCTCCCGGATCGCCGCCGTCGGCATCACCAACCAGCGGGAAACCACGGTCCTCTGGGACCGAAGGACCGGAAAACCCATCCATCACGCCATTGTCTGGCAATGCCGCCGGACGGCCCACCGTTGCGACCAATTGAAGCGCCAGGGCAAGGAAAAGCTGTTCTCGGGCAAAACCGGCCTCCTCCTGGACGCTTATTTCTCCGGTACCAAGGCGGAATGGCTGCTTCAAAACGTCCCGGGCGCCGCCGCGAAGGCCGCGAAAGGGGAACTGGCTTTCGGCACCATCGACAGCTGGCTCTTGTGGAACCTCACCGGCGGCCGTTCCCATGCAACGGATTATTCCAACGCCTCCCGCACCCGATTGTGCAACATCAAGACCCGGCGGTGGGACGAAAGG
>JAICXI010000026.1 GCA_025980505.1 bacterium
CTTGGTCTCAAAATCCTTGAGCGACCCCTTCAGTTCCAGGGCGTTCCGTTGAAGGTCGACCTTTTTTGGGGAGGACACCGGATAGGCCGCCACCGCTTCTTGGACGATGTTGGAAAAACTCTTTTCACCTTTTGGGGCGGCCAGTCTCAGCAATTCCGACCTCAATTTATCGTTCATTTTGAGGGTGGTTCGCACGCCCCCCCCGCATTCGCGGCTAAAGTATATTTGCATTTGAATGCAGGTGACAAGGCCAAAAAAGGAGGCCATTCCCCGGGGTCCGTCGGTGTAGGCCCCGCCACAGGGATTTCATCTTGCAGAGTAGAGCGCTGGCGCGTATGCCTTAGAGTACGGTGGCTAATCCAACCCTTTCGAGTTGGGCCTCAGTCCGGCTCTCATAACCACGTTTCCAGTGCCCCCTCATCAAACCGTACGTGACCTTTTCGATCATACGGCTTTCCGACAACCTTTATTTCGGCGGCATTCAAACAACAATGGCACGTCTAGATAGCCGATACAGGCCCAACCCTTTGAATTCATCTCCAACCCCCGACCAATTCATTATCCTTTGACGATGCTTTCGCCTTCGGAATAACAATAGCCTTCGGTATGTATATGAATCTACCTTGTCAAATTGTTTCCAGCTTGTCCCCACTTTGAAATAATTGGCCCAACCCCTCAAAATCGGATTCAGAGTTTTTACCAATTCTTCCATTGAAAGCGACAGCCGCCATTTCTCCGAAGTCACCGCTTTTATCCTCTCAGTGATCTTCTCCATGGATTTACGCTTGGGCCAGCTTTTGATATATGCTTTTCCCCTCTTCTTGTTGGGTCGGCATATCCTGTAATGGAAACCAAGGAAATCAAAACCATCCTTTCCTGGTCCCATTTCCACCAGCCTCGTCTTTTCCGGGTGCAGTTCCAACCCCAACCGCCCAAGTAATGTCTTGAGCACCTTCAGGCTTTCTTCCGCCTTTTGTTGTGTTGGACATAGCACCACAAAATCGTCAGCGTAACGCACCAGTTTTCCAAGTTGCTTGTATCTTTTGTTCCAGACCTTGTCTAACAGGTGAAGGAAAATATTGGAAAGTAGTGGGGAAATCACCCCACCTTGAGGAGTACCTTCGGAGGTGGGCATAAGCCTACCTTCCGTCAATACCCCCGCCTTGAGCCACCTTTGGATGAGTTCCAAAATCTTCTTGTCACTGATCCTTTGACGCATCAGCACCATCAACTTGGCATGGTCAATGGAGTCGAAATATTTTCGAATATCTCCATCCACCACAAACCGGTACCCACGATCTATCCATTTCAGGATTTCCTCGTGAGCTTGATGTGCTGAACGCTTGGGCCGAAAGCCATAGGAACCTTCCAGGAAATCTGCCTCAAAGATAGGTTCGACCATCTTACGACAGGCGGCTTGTACCACACGATCCCGAATAACCGGTATCCCAAGTGGCCGCTTTCCGCCATCCGATTTCGGTATTTCTACCCGCTTGACCGGTTTAGGCCGATACGTCCCCGCTCTGAGTTCTTCCCGGATTTGCTGGAGAAAGAGTCCGACACCCTCTTTCTCTATATCCTCTAAACTCTTTCCATCCACCCCACCATGCCCTTGGTTTGCCCTCACCTGATACCATGACTCAACAAGCACTTCCCACCGGGTGAGCTTGTCGTATAACGCATGAAACCGTCGGTTCGGGCTCCTCTTGGCCGCTCGATATAGCTCCCTCTGGAATTGGCGCACTTGGTCTTCTGAGTTATTAGCCTTTTCAGGCATTCTCCATGCTCCTCTTCTTTTGGTTGCTTGGTTGAAGCAGGGGACCTTCCCTCGGGAGAGGTTTTGTTGTCCTCCCCTTCTAAGCGGTACTATTTCCCCCTCCGACTTCCTCCCGTCACGTCTCCCCTTCGGTTGCCCTTATAGGAGCCGCTCTTTTGACGGGTAGGATCTCCCAGGTTGATGTAGCAGCTTTTCCTACATTCCGTTCCCCATACGCCGGAGGATTTGCCCCACCCCATCCTGTATTGAGGGTGAGATTATTGCCTTCGCCGGTAGACACGCGGCTCGGCCTCCTCTTACGCCTTTCGGCGGACTCTTCACGACGCGGCAGGATTCACTTTATGTTGCGGACTGTAAGATCGTTCCCTTCCTAATCAAAAGGTTTATGACCTCGTTTCGGACAAGGCCTCTCGACCTTGTCACGGAGGCTGACTTCGGGGCCCTCAGGCGGTTACCCCGTCAGGACTCGGCTTATATCAAGCCTCACCTGCTGGCTTCTACATCCTTGATCCTGGCACGATGCCCACGACGGGCCCCCGTCGCGGACAATATTAGGGAATACCTACTGTTACGCCATACAAAAAAATGGTTACGCCGGTCAAAATGAAAACAAAAAGAATCGAATACAATACTTTTCCCACGGCCCCTTTAAATGTTGGCGCTATCAAAATCGCGCCCACAAGGGGCATGATAAAGATGGCGACCAGTATCAATGGCGGAAGAATGCAATGAAAATAATATCCCACACCAATAGGGGCCGTCCCGCCCAAATGCCCATACATATCGTTGCGAAATATATATAACAAAACCCAAAATATCCCTTGAAGGCCCAAGGCCCAAAACCATCTTCGTTTTACTGGGGCATTCATAAAATTCCTTAATGGATCTCCGGTTTGGGGAAGGCCTATTGCGCTTTTTCCCCGATGTTCAGGACGGGTTCCCCCCGTGGCCAACCTTAAATGTCGTGATCTGCCTTCCAAATATAATTCCCTTTTAAATCAATGTAGCCGAGTTTCATTTCTGGATCGCCCTCAATTCTTTTCCCATATAAGACAACCGGACAAATGCCCTCGCTTGAAAAAAATCCGATTTCGTCATATCGAAATGGAATGATGACTTTACCGGTTTGGTCGATAAACCCCCACTTTCCATCTTTTCGGACCGCCGACAAGCCGAAAAGGGGGTCGAATTGGTAACCCTCGTTATTCCCCCATTGCTCAAGGTTGGGGGGACCGTATTGGAAAGGGATTGCCAGATTGCCGTTCCTATCAATGAATCCAAACTTGTTGTTTAGTCCAACGCCGGCCAAACCTGTTTTCGGGTCATAGCTATTGGCGTAGTCATACAAGGGCTTCACTACCAAATTCCCTTTTGAATCAACGAAACCATATTTTCCACCGGCTTTCACGACCATCCGGTTGACCGAAAAAGGATCGGAGTCGTAAGCGCCTCCAATCTCCTCGTATCTTGGTTTGATGAGGAACTTGCCGGTTTTATCCATGGCCCCCCACTTAGCGCCTTGCCTGATAAAAATTCCCCATCTGGAATTTTGGGCGTCCTCAAACCGTGGTTTTACCAGGTAATTTCCTTTTGCATCAATAAGACCGTACTTCTCGTCCTGGATTACGAGGGCGGCTCCATTCATGAAGGGGAAGGCATTGTCAAAGGATGGTCGGATTACCATCTTGTCCGTATCATCCACATAACCCCAACAACCACATTTATCGAAGGAATCATTTTTAGCTTTTACGGCCACCGAGGCCATACCTTCCGACCATTGGGAGGAGTTGTAATAATTTGAATGGACGACATAGTTTCCCCTTTCATCGACAACGCCAATTTTTCCGTTCTCGTCCCGGACTTCGGCCCGTTTATTGGAAAAAGGAAAGGCAAAGGCGAATTTTGGAGGAATAGCCCATTTCCCGTTCAAGTCGATGTATCCATATTTACCCTCCTTATTTTCAACCGGAGCCAGGCCTTCACTGAAATTGAACCTGTCAAGAAAGACAGGTTTAACAACAATTTTCCCTTTGGAATCAATTGCCCCCCATCCCTTCCCATCCCAAATCGGGTATCGACCCGGTTCAGAATCGGCCTTTTGGCTCATCCCGGCCAAACAAAGGATTGGATGAAGAAGATAAACCAAAAGCAAAATGCTGAAAAAATAAATCCTGTTCATTTCATCCCCCGAATTAACAATATCTTCCATGCTTATTTCTTTTCCAATGCGGGTCTCCGTCGTGGAAGGGTTGGACAAGACCGCACCGCCTCATCTAGGCCTTTATACCGCCATAAATGGCGTCACTATGGAATCGGTAAAAACATTCGACTTCCCGGAAACCCGCTTCCTTTAACCGGTCGAAATGCCAAACCAACGGCATGCCCCCTTCCACTCCTTGGCGTGAGGCCTGGAGTTCCTTCCACCGCTTTTCGGCTTCCCCGCCCAGTTCACCCAAATAGTCCTCCCAAAAGGAGTCCCAGGGTTCCCTCCCATCCTCCTGACGCAGCCGAAGCGATTGCATTTGGTCCTTCCAGTATTTCTGGACCGCCGCGTCCGGGCTGGCGGCATGGTCGGCATTCAAGAATAAGCCTTTGGATTGGAGCAGGGAAAAAACCTGCGAATAAAGGAAGGATAGTTCCCGCGCACTGAGCCAGTGGAGGGCCGTTGCCGATAGGACCGCGTCAAACCCACCGACCATTCCCCCGGTCCAGCCTTTTTGGCGCACATCCACCTGGAGTAATTCCAATCGGGCCTGAAAATCGACCAGCCTTTCCCGAGCCAGGGAAAGAAGGGTGGGGTCATAATCCACACCTACCACCCGCGCGGCAGGAAAAGCCAACAAGCATTCCAGCAGGATGGTCCCGGTGCCGCACCCCAGATCGAGGATCGATCGGGGTTCTTGGTTCCTGGACCGGACTATGGAGAGGAGGGCCTGGAACCTCGCCCTGCGGTCGGGGATGTAGTATTCCTGCATCCTGTCCCATCTGGAAATCCAGTAATCCAAGGGCCGTTTAGTTTTCATTTTCGATTCCTCCGTCCAAGGCCGGATCCCCGTGGTGGACATCGTCGGCCTCTTCCCTTTTTCTTCCGGGTATTCCATCAACCCTTTTCGATCCGGGTCATTGCCATAACTCAATTTTAAGTTACGGGTATCCTTTGGCCAATCCTCGTCGCGGGCGTATCCCTCCCGAAAGCCAAGAAAACCATCCCGACCAAACAAGACAAACCCGGGCCCTGTTGAATGCACGGCATGACCGCGCCAACATCTTCCAACTCGATCTCTTTAGGTGGTCGCCACCAGCAGCGCTTCCGATTTACCGGGCCGAAAGCCGTCCACCCTGCCGGCAAAGTAGCGCCGGATGAGATCAGCCGCCGAAACGTGCCGGACTTCCCGAAAGCCGGCTTCGCGGGCCAGGGCCAGCATCTCCGCTGGGGTGAAAAAACTTAGGAAAGGTGTCCCGCTGGCCCGTGCCCCTTTCACCGCCGCCTCAAACACAATGCGTTCTTCCGGGTCCGCCATCTCCATCGGCAGGATAAAGGTCATGGCCAAAGTGGAACCCGGGGCAAGGGCGGCAACTGGGCGCAGGGTCGCTGCGATGGCCTCTTTCGTGAGGTACAGGCTGACGCCTGTGGAAGCCACGACCGACGGCCGGCCCGCGTCAAAACCGGCGGCCTTGAGCCGCTCCAACCAGGAGCCACCCGCCTCGAAATCGACCGGAACGAACCGCAGCCACTCCGGAATGCCGAAACCCAGTTCGGTGAGGCGCCGTCGCTTCCAGGCCTGGGGACCGGGCCGGTCGACCTCGAACACCTGGAGGGCCGAGGCGATCTCCGGCCTGCGTTGGGCGAAGGTGTCCAAACCGGCGCCGAGGATGACGTATTGGCCGACGCCGCGGCCGGCCTGTTCCACAACCAGGTCTTCGATGAATCGGGCGCGGGCCACGATGGAGGCACGGAAAAGGCTTGTGGAATGCCGGTCCATGTCCGGTCGGCGGCGCCAATCCCCATCGGGAGCCGCCAGCTTGAGGCCAATCTCATCCTCGATCACGTGCGGCGGAGGATCGACTTGGACGTGCAGGGCCCGCCACAAAGCGACCCGCACCGCCGTGCTGTCCCGAGCCCCGGATTTTTCATCTTGCATGGTGTTCATCCCCTTTGGACCAGCCCATCGACTTAACCGTCTCATCGCCCCTTCGACTTCATCTTCGGCACCGGGTATTCCACGCGGCCCTGAACCGGCTCTAAGAAAACGCCGCCCTCAAGTTGGATCCTCTTCCCATCGAACCATTCATATTTTAAGTTATTATCCTTCGCCATTTTCTCCAGGTTGCCCGCCGCCTTAAAAAAGCCCTCAGCCCAGACATCCCCCGTTTGATCGTTGAAAACCTGGCAATAATAAAGCCGGCCTTGCTGCCGGGATTTGAACCATGCCCCACCGTCGGTGCCGCCCGCCCACACGGCATCCATCGGTATTCCCACAGCCCTCGGCGGGGGAGTCACTTGAGTATTACAGCCCCATAGAAGGAGGCCAAGTGCCAATGCGAGGATGTTTTCATAAGTCTTTTTCATGAACTTCCCTCCCGTCCCATCCCATTGCGTCACGCGGTCAGGCGCGCAATCCCCTCACGGGTATCTAAAGTAGCCCCCGGTCCTTTCCCGCCGCCCCGGACAGGCTTACTCCCGCCGGGACCCGGAAAAGGCCCGGGTCAAAAGGCAGGCTTTTCTCTTAATCCAAATAGCGGATGGTAAAAATCAAATCGTCCCCTTCGAACAAAAAGGCGAACAAGGGAATTTCCCGGCCCGGTTCCGTACCTCCCCCAAATAGGTGCCGGTTTTTTCATCGCGTCGAACCACTCCCGAAATTTAAATTCCAACATTCTTATGGCCTCTTCCTGTCGGGTCCTCGCCGTGAAAAAGCCGTTCAAACCAAATCCCACACCGTCCGCAAGTTTAACACCTGTCCGGACGGTTTGAAAACATCGGCCGGACCCGCGGAAAACCCGGTCCAAGGCCTTTTCCCCGGTAGCCCAGCGGCATGGAAATCCATGGAAGTGGAAAAACCCGCTCCATCGATCCCCCGGTTCCGGTAAGATACCGCCCATGAAATTTTTCGACGTCATCATCATCGGCGCGGGCGGGGCGGGCCTGATGTGCGCGATCGAGGCCGGAAGACGGGGCCGCCAAGTCGCCCTCTTGGACCACGGCGCCAAGGTGGGTGCAAAGATCTTCATTTCGGGTGGGGGCCGGTGCAACTTCACCAACCTGGACGCCGGGCCCGGGAACTACGTCTCCCAAAACCCCCATTTCTGCAAATCCGCCTTGTCGCGCTACAAGCCGTCCGACTTCATCCAAATGGTCCGGGACCATCGGATCCCCTTCCACGAAAAGAAGCTGGGCCAGCTTTTTTGCGACCGGTCGGCCGCGGACATCGTCGAAATGCTGGTCTCGGAATGTGAAAAAGCCGGGGCCCGGTTCCTCTTGAACTGCCACGTTCAAAAAGTGGAAAAGCCGGGTGCTTTTCAAATCCAAACCAGCCAAGGGGACCTTTCCTGTGGATCCCTGGTGGTGGCCACCGGCGGACTTTCCATCCCCAAAGTGGGCGCCACCGACCTCGGCTACCGCGTGGCCCGCCAATTCGGCCTTCAAATCGTGGAGCCATCCCCGGCCTTGGACGGCTTCCGGTTCAACGAGAAGGATCTAAAGCGGTTCGGCGATTTAACGGGCGTTTCCGTGGAATGCCAGGTCACCTGCAACGGGGTTTCCTTCCGGGAGAACGTGCTGTTCACCCATGCGGGTTTGAGCGGTCCGGCCGCCCTGCAAGCCTCACTTTACTGGCATCCGGGCATGCCGGTTGAGCTGGATTTCCTCCCAACCTTCGGGCCCCAAGCTTTGGAAAAGTGGTTCCGGAAGAAGAAAGAGAAGGGGGTCAAATCCGAGGTGAAAACGGTTTTAGGGGAATTGCTGTCCAAACGGCTGGCGGAAAAACTTTGCGAGTTGGACCTTCCAGCCCATGCCCACCTGGCCTCGTTGCCGGACAAGAAGATCGGCGACTTTTGCGGCCATCTTCAAAGCTTTACTTTAACCCCCGCTTCGACCATGGGTTACGGCAAAGCGGAGGTGACAAGGGGCGGAGTGGATACGGACGAGCTCTCGTCCAAAACCTTGGAATGCAAGAGGTTGCCGGGGCTTTATTTCATCGGTGAGGTGGTGGACGTCACGGGCTGGCTGGGGGGCTTTAACTTCCAGTGGGCCTGGAGTTCGGGATGGGCGGCCGGCCAGGTGGTTTAAGGCCGCAGGGTCAGGGTTGAAGCTTGAGGCCCGTACCGGCCAAAACCAAACCTTTGGACTGGCAAAAATCCCTCTCGCTGTACTGCAGGTATTCCCAATCCCTTATGGCGGAGGCTCGGTTCCCGCAATCCACGCAAACATAGTCGAATTCCACCTGGGTTCTTCCCCGGTTCTTCCGTACCATCATCCGGCACCGCAGCATTTCAACGTGGCTTTGGCATTCCGAACAAAAAATACTTTCAGGATATTTGATATGTTTCATGGGAGGGCTCCTTCGGCGGAACAAAAACCGAGGGGGTATCATGCGCTTATTTTCCACAATAATCAAGGAGCTCGGGAGAAGCCCCTGCTTGGGGTGCTTAATGCCTAATTTTATTGGGTTTGTCAGGCCGCCTTCCCCATTCCCCCAAAGGAGGGGGTTGAGGGGCGTCTTGGGAAGCGGGCCGTTTCCGGTATTTTTTCGGATCAAACCTTCGAAAGCTGCTTGGGCGGATTGGAGGGGTTAAAGGGTTTGGACGCGGTCTTTCCAGCCAAAGCCTTCTCGGCTTGTTCCATGGCCGCCTCCATCTTCGGGTAGCGGATCTTGCGGTAGCCGCGCACTTCCTCGGGCACGGACAGGGCTTCCACCCATCGCGCGTATTGCTCGGGGCTGGTGTACTCGAAGCGGTCCACCAACCGGCCGTACCATTCCCGAAAGGCCTTTTCCTTCACGTGCCAGCCGGGAAGCAGCCGGCGCAGGAACTTCAGGTGTTTCATGGCGTTCAGCATCCAGTCCTGGGACTTCAGGTCGAACATAATTTTCAACCCCAGGATGTCGAATTCGGGCCGGTTGAAATGGCGGTAAACGATGCGGTCCCCTCCCGCCAAATCTACCTTGTAGCGCCGGGCGTCCTTCTCGTATTTCTCCGGGCTGGTCAGGAGGTGGGCCACGTAGATTTCGTCCTTGATTTCCATGACCTTGTGCAGGTACTTCACCACGGCCTGGGTGGCGGCGAAATCCGCGGCCTTGGTGTCCTTCTTCAACGTGGCCATGACGCGGTCCAGGTACTTCCGTGCGTAAGACGCGTTCTCGAACTCGAAAAGGTCGTAAAGCCGGTTCACGAACTGCAGCCGGGTTTCCTCGTCCCCTTCCCAGGCGGAAAGGAAAAGCTCCGCCATTTCCAGGTAATCCGGCGCCCGCCGCCCGCCCAAAAGGCTGGCTTTCTTCATCAGGGTTTCCTGGCAGCCCAACCGCACGTCGGCGTGGTATTTGTCGGGGTGAAGGGCCAGTTCCCGCCCCAGGTGGAAGGCGTCGATGTTGTGTTTGGCCGCGCTGGGGTTGAAGTTTTCCCTAATGGCGTCCAGGATCGCGTTCAGGCCCAAGGGCAGCAGGCCCCTCTGGAAGGCCACACCCAGCAGCAGGATGTTCACGAACACCTTGTTGCCCAGGATATCCTCGGCGATCTTGCTCATGTCCGCGCCGAAATAATCCTTGGTATATTTCTTGAAAAGCTCGGAAAGCTGGGCCGGGCTGAAGTCGTCCTTGCCCAAGAGCGCGAGAATGGTGTGGGTCTTGTGCGTGTTCACGACCGAATAGGTGTGTTCCTTGGAACCCACGCGGAAGGACAGCTTCGGGTCCAGGCCCCGGGCCGCTTCCAGGATGTCGAGGCCCAGCAAAAGATCGGCCTTGCCCTGGGGCAGGAGGGGCGCCACCACCTTCTTTTTCTTGGAGAAGGTGAGTTGGGAGAAAACCCCGCCGTTCCGGATGGCGATGCCCTTCTTATCGCAGAAAGTGACGTGATAGCCCTCTTTCATGGCGGCCCGCACCAAAACCGCGGTGGTGCTGCCGATCCCCATGCCGCCCACGCCCGCGACATAGGCCCGCCAGTCCTCCTCAAAAGAAAGGGGCTCGGGCACCGGCAGGCTGGCCGGGTTGGGCAAGGAAGGCACGGCCGGTTTGTGGGAGCGCACGATGGTCAATTCCTCGAAAGCCGGACAGGCCTTGATGCGCGTACAAGCCATGTCGGAAACGCAATAAGAGAGGTCGGTGGACATCTTGGGGCCGTAGGCGGTCTCCTCGATGGCCAGGCCCGGGCAGCCGGTCAAGCGGGTGCATTCCAGGCAGTACTCGCAGGTATGGTCGTTGACGTTGATGCGCTTTTGCTTGGGGAGGTAGCCCTTTTTCGCTTTTTCCCGGGAGAGTTCGCGGCGCTTCCGGCGGTGGA
>JAICXI010000409.1 GCA_025980505.1 bacterium
AGGAATGCACCGTCCCATCGAAGTTGCGGTTCACCGGCAAGTAGGCCCTCTCGTAAGGGTATTGGGCGGCAAGGGCCTCGTCGATATCCACTCCCAGCCCCGGTTTTTCGCCCGGATGAACGTAGCCGTCCTTGAAATAATAAGCGTGCGGGAACACCCGGTCGGTCTCCTCCGAATGGCGCATGAATTCCTGCAGGCCGAAGTTGTGGACCGCAAGGTCGAAATGGAAGACAGCGGCCATGCACACCGGCGACATGTCGGTTGCGCCGTGGCACCCCGTCCGGACTTGATAGTGTTCGGCCATGGCCGCGATCTTCCGCAAGTGGGTGAGGCCGGCCGCGTGCACGACCGTGGTCCGGATATAGTCGATCAACTGTTCTTGGATCAACTGCTGGCAGTCGTAGAAGGAATTGAAGACCTCGCCCACCGCGATCGGCGTGGTGGTGTGCTTCCGGAGGATGCGGAAGCCATCCTGCAGTTCTCCCGGGGTCGGGTCTTCCAGCCAGAAAAGGCGGTAAGGTTCCAGGTCTTTGCCCAGTCTGGCCGCCTCAATGGGCGTCAACCGGTGGTGGGCGTCGTGCAGGAAACTCGTTTCCCATCCGTACTTGTCGCGAGCCTTCTTGAAAAGTTCAGGCACGAAGCGCATGTAGCTTTCGGTGTTCCAACTTTCCTCGGGCGGCATCCCCTTTTCAGCCGGCTCGTAATAGGTTTTTCCCCGTCCCACGCCGTAAATCTTGGGGATGCCCGGGACCCCGCTTTGGAGCCGCACGGCTTTGTAGCCGAGCTTCAAGTACCGGCCCACTTCCTCCAGGGTTTCCTCCAGGGTTTCCCCGCTGGCGTGGCCGTAAACCGTGATGCCTTCCCGGGAAGCGCCGCCCAGGAGGCTGTAAAGCGGCAGGTTCACGGACTTTCCCAGGATGTCCCACAGGGCCGTGTCCACCGCGGAAATGGCCGCCATGGTCACGGGTCCCCGGCGCCAATAGGCCCCCTTGTAGAGGTACTGCCAGGTATCCTCGATGCGGCGGGCATCCCGGCCGATCAAAAGGGGGATGACGTGGTCCTTAAGATAGCTGGCCACGGCCAGTTCCCTGCCGTTCAAGGTGGCGTCGCCCAGTCCGTAAATCCCTTCCTGGGTGGTGATTTTAAGGGTCACAAAATTGCGTCCCGGACTGCAAACGATGACTTTCGCGTCGGTGATTTTCAAGGGCTGGGGCCTCCAATATCCGGCGTTTCAACTTATTCGGTTTCTGCCGGAATTTCTCCGGGTTCAAGCCGGAGGGATTCTCAAACCTTGCCGGTAAGGGAAAACCATTTCAACTTCAAGACCGTCCAGCCGAACTCCCTTAGTTCCTTGAAGTTCAGCTTGCTTTCCCCCACATGGCGGTTCACGAAAACAATGGGGATTTCCATCACCCGGGCCTTGGCCCGCACCGCCCGAAAAAGGATTTCCACCTGGAAGGAATAGCCCTGGGCGAAGACGTTCGAAAGGCCTATCTTTCGAAGCAAGTCCGCCCGATAACACTTGAAGCCGCCCGAGCAATCGGCTTGGTTCAGGCCGAGGAAGGCCCGACAATAGAGGTTGGCCAACTGGCTGATGAGGAACCGCCTGGCGTTCCAGTTCACCATACCGCCATCCTTAACGTAGCGGGAGCCGATGACGAGGTCGCACCTCCGGATAAGGCCCAACATTTTGGGGAGGTTTTCGGGGTCGTGGGACAGGTCCGCGTCCATGGCGATCACGTTTTGGTAGCCCTTCTCCAGGGCGTACCGCATCCCCGCCACATAAGCCGAACCCAGCCCCATCTTGCCCCGGCGATGCAACACGGCGACGCGTTTGTCCTTGCGCGCGATTTGATCCGCCAGCTGCCCCGTTCCGTCGGGCGAGTTGTCATCCACGATGAGCAAGTGACAGGCGCCGGCCGCCTTGAAAATTTTTTCGTAGACTGTGGGCAGGTTGCCTTTTTCGTTGTAAGTGGGAACAACGACAATGGATTTGTTGTTGCTTTTCGATTTCATTTGGCCCGTTTCACCGCGTCCAAAAGGAAGCGTGGAGGTTATACCCGAGCTTAAACAAGTCCGGGAACCATCCTCCCCGAAGATTCACGATCTTGGAAAGTCGCCTTGATCCCACAACCCCCAACCCCGGCACCTTATTTGGAAGGCGCCATTGGAACGGTGAACCGGGCGATCTTCACCAGCCCTTTTTCCACCACATAAACCCGGTCCTGGGCATCCACGGCCACCCCGGCCGCGCCGGCGAAACCATCCTTGTCCTTCTTGCGGCAGATGGCGGCCAAATGGCCCGTGGCGTCGTATTTCAGCACGGCCTTTTCACTGGCGTTGCTGGCGTAAAGGAAGCCTCCCCGGAAGGCCAGGTAGGGCGTTTCCACGTTCTTGCCCCGCCAGGTGGACACCCGAAAGGCGCCCAGGAACTTTCCGTTGGGATCGAATTTCTGGATGCGTTCGTTGTCCGAATCGGCGACGTA
>JAICXI010000121.1 GCA_025980505.1 bacterium
AACAAGGACGAGGCCGGGTTGGAGCAGGCCCCCATGGTCACGGCCCGGACCCTCGAGTCGCCTTACGCCATGAATTTCGCGGTGCCGGTGCGGCGGGACATTCCCTCGGACGGCACCGACCACCGGGTCGGCGTGGCGCAAAGCCGCCAACCGGTCCAATTGACCCTGGTGGCCGTGCCGCGGCTTTCCCGGGCCGCCTACCTGCAAGCCCACGTCCGGTACCAGGGCGAACAGGCCCTTCTTCCGGGGCAGGCCCAGCTTTTCCGGGACGGGGATTTCGTGGGGACCACCGGGCTTTCGGCCAAGGCGCCGGGAGAGGCCTTTGACCTGGGATTCGGCCAGGACGACCGCGTGACGGTGGAACGCAAGCCCTTGGAAAGGAAGGAGGGCTCGGCGGGCGGATTCTTCGACTTCCACAAGGGCGAGCGGCGCACCACCTGGGTCACCACCCTGGCCAACTACCATCCGGGAGCCCGGACCCTGGAGGTCCTGGAACAATTGCCGCGCTCCCGGCAAAAGGACATCACGGTGGAAACCACCGAACTTTCGCCCAAACCGGCCGCCCCGGACAAGGGCAAGCCGGGCCTTTACCGTTGGAGGCTTGAACTGGCCCCGGGAGCCAAGGCCAAGGTGACCTTCGGTTATACCGTGAAATTCCCGGACGACCAGCAGGTGACGGGACTGGAATAAAAGCCTTCAAGCCAGGGCCGTGGACCCGGAGGGTCCGCGGCCTTTTTGTTTTCAGCGGAGGTTCGTCCCGAAATCATGATGAGACGTCGTTTGGGGAAGGCCGGTTTTGGAAAAATCCCGGCATCGAGGCCGTCCAACTTCCATGCAGGGCCGCAGTTTAATCGGCGGTCGTAAGGAAGTTCCTTCGAAACGCGCCAGCTTTTTATTTTGTCCGGAAATTAATTTCCGGAACGCCGTCCCGATGAATGACAAAACTAATTCAGGGAACATTTCAAGCTGGTCGGGCCGGCAAGGTCAAAAGGCCGGAACCGGGCCGGCCTTCCGGGGTTATTTAAAAGCGGAAGGGGATCGTCCTTTGCCTCTTCCTAAGGGGTTCCTTGGCTGTCGGCTTGCAGGTGGACCTGGCGGCGCATCACGTCGGGGCCCGATTGGACCTGCAGGGTATAAAGGCCGGCCGGGGCCGGCATGCCCGCGTCGGTGCGGCCGTCCCAAGTGAAGGTCCTTTTGCCCGCGGAAAGAAGGCCTGCGAAAACCACTCGTACCGTGGTTTGGGATGGGTTCAGTACCTTGACGGTCACCAACCCTGCTTCAGGCAGTTCCACGTTGATGGAAAGTTCCTCGTAAAGCCGGCCCGGAACGGGACTGGGCCGGGACGGGACCGCAAGGGAGGCAGCCGGCCGGGAGGTCGGCAGGATCGGAAGCGGCGGCGGGGGCGGCAAGACCCCTGGGGCGGCCGGTGCGATCCCCGGTTTTTTCCGCAAAGGCGCCGGCGACGGAGAGGGTGAAACCGGGGCCTGTTGAACCGCCGGCATCCGGCGGATGGATTTATGGCCCTTCCCGGAAGCCTTGGGCGTATCGGGGGAGATAAGGTAAGTGGGGGCTGGAGGAGTGGGAGCGTTGGCGAGCCATTGGAAAAAAACGAAGGCCATTGCCAAGGCCAGCACCAAAAGCGCGAGAGGGAGCACGAGCCCCCAAAACCCGCCCTCCTGCGGGGGCAGCGGTTTTTCCGGCCACAAGGGCTCGGGCAGGCCCAGCCCGCGGTAATGCTCGGCCATCAGCCGGGCGAAACGCTGGGCTTCCTCGGGCGAGGCGGAAATCCGCTCCGACAGCTCCTGCTCCTCGGACTCGGTCAAGTCCCGTTTGAAATATTCCGCGATCCAGTCGTTCAAGGTTCCGCCCCCCTTTCCCCGCCTTCCCAAAGCGCCTTCAAGGCCTTCCGGCAACGTGCCAATTGGGACATCACAGTGCCGGGCGGCACGCGCAGGATGCGGGAGATGTCGATGTAGCTCTCGCCTTCCAGGTCCCTCAATTCCAGGATCTTCCTGCATTTCCCGCCCATGGAACCGATCAGCCGCCGAAGGGTTTCCCTTCGGACTCTTTTTTCCGCTTCCTCCTGCTTTTGTTCGGCCAGGGAACCGGCCTGGGGAAGGGTGAGCCTTTCCAGGTCCTCCTGGAGGGAGGCCAGCACCCTTTTCCGGGCACGGAGTTTCTCATGGCAAAGGTTCACGCAAATGTGGGCCATCCAGGTATAGAGGCTGGACCGGAACTCGAACCCGCCGAGTTTCTGGAAGGCGATGAGGAAGGCCTGCTGCACCATGTCCTCGGCCTCCGGGTCCTGGTATCCCAGGAAATGCACGCAGATGGGATAAAGGCGGGGAGCGGTTTCCCGGTAGAAGCGGGTTTGAGCTTCCGGGTCGCCCCCCAGTATTCGCCGGACCAAGTCCTTTTCGTCTTCCATTCCGGTTCCCGTCCTTATAGTGTCCGCCACGGCCGGCTTATTCCCCGGCCTTGGACGGCGGCGGATGGAGCCGCCGGTACTGTTCCAGCCAATCCTTCAAGGGCCCGTTATCCGGCCGCAATTGCAGGGCCTCCTGGAAGCATTGGACCGCGAAATCGGGCTGGCCGGCGCGCCAATAAAGGGACCCCAGGGTCTGCCAGGCCGGGGCGTCCTTGGGGTTCTCCTGGACCTTCCGGGCCTGGGCCTGGAGGTCCTGCGCCAGTTGGGGGGAGGACGGGGCCGGGGCCGCGGGCCCGGCCTTCGTCCCCTTGCCGGCAAGGTTGAACTGCATTTCCACATGGACCGCCTTGTCATTGGCCGAAATTTGGGAAGGCGGCGCGAAGTTGACGGCCGGAAGGGAATGTGCGGCCGAAGCGGCAGGCTTTTTGGATTCGGAAGGGAACCACCAGGTCAGGCCCGCCATTTGGGAGGAACCCAGGTCGCCGTCGGGGGCAAAGGAGGCGTCCAAGTCCAGGTCCCCCCAGCGGAACCCCGCGCCCATCGTGAACCCCCGAAAACCGCCGATTTGGTTGTCCTTGAGGTCCCACTGGTTTCCCAGCCGCAGGGTGAGGGCGCCGAAAAGCAGTTGTTCGGCGCCGCATTCAACCTGGTACACGCCCTGGGGCGGCAGGGCCAGGTCGGCCGTGAGAAGGGCCGGGCTTCCGCCGAATAAATGCAGTTGATAGGAGAGGCCGCCTTTCAACTGGCCCAGTTCGGGGGAAGCGTCGCTTTCCAGGAAGGAATAAAAACCGCCGGCGGACAAGCCGGGCAGGATTTTCCACAGGAACCCGGCGGCCAGGGAGGAGGCGAAGCCGTCCAAGGCCGGCGCCAGGGACTGGTAAAAGCCGCGCGCCGACAGGCCCACGGCCAGCGCGGGAAAGAGGCGGACGCCCCAGCCCAGGGTCAGCGAAATGCGGGAAGGCTGGAAGGAAAGAGTGGGCGAACCGGAGGCGTCGTAGCCCTGCAAGGGGCCGGTTCCCAGGTAATTGACGCCCAGGCCCAGGACGCTGGCGCCTTTCAAGGGAAAGGCGGCCTGCAGGTTATCCTGGGTGATGTCCGAGACCCAGGCCTGGTGGGTGAGCGAGAGGCTGGGTTCCGTGATCCCGGAAAGGCCGGCGGGGTTGGAGTAAAGGCAGGCCGGGTCCCCTTCCACGGCCGTGAAGGCCGAACCCAGGGCCTGGGCGCGCGCCGAATGGCCACCGTTTTCCAGGGGGGACGGGATATAAACGGAAGTGTAAGTGGTCTGGTTCGCGGGGAGGGCCGGGGCCGGGTGAAGCAGCCAGGCCAGCGCGACGGCCGCGGCCGCCCGGCGGAAGGCCGCCATCAGGGCGCCACGACGAACTTGAAGGTCTTCAGGGCCTGGGCCCCGCCGCCCGTGAATTGCAGCAGCACGCGGCAGAGGTAAAGCCCCCTGCGGAAATGGGAAAGGTCCAGGGCTGTCTGCTCAAGTCCGGCGGGTTGGGAATCCTCCACGTCCGCCACCAGGTCGCCGGCTTCGTTATATACAAGGACGCGGACCGTTCCTGCCTGCGGCAGGACGTAAACCACCGAAGCCGAGCCGCCCGTTGCGGGCGATGGATAGACGTAACAGGTTCCGGCCGCCGGAGTTTGGACCGCGGGGCAGGAGGAGGGAAGGCCGGAAAGAAAAAGGAGCGGGAACCCCGCCGACAGGAGCATGAAGTTTCGGATTCTTCCCATGGCGGACGATTCCTTGAAGACCGGTGGAAATAACAGGAGCTCACGCAACCCGTGGATACGCTTTTATTTTATCCGCCGGCAGGCGCGCGGGGAACCGGAAAGGCCCTGGAAAATCTTCGAAGGAAGCGGAATAAAACCACCCCGCCGTTCACTATATAAAATTTTTCCTCCGCCTTCGGCCGCCGGTAGGCCCCTCCGGACCCGGAAGTGGGAATTCCATCAGGCCCCGTCAGGATTCCAACCGGACGGCACCGAGGACCGTGAAGGGTGTTGGGTCTTTTCGTTAAACCCTGCATGTTTTTTTGGCCCGCGTTATGCTTTTGATGGCGTCATCCAGCGAGCTTCCCGCGGAATAAAAGGTGTCCGTCCGTCACTATACGGCGAAGGAATCAAGGGCTCGTTGACGAGCCGAGGGGGACGTCCATGAGGTGTAAGGGCTTAAGCTGTTGGGGGATTATCCTTTTGCCGGTATGGTGGACTTGTTTTTGGTCGTTTGGATGCGCCCGCGCCCCGCTGCCTTCAACACCGCCTGCCGCGCCTTCCTGGAAGGTATTGGGGAACGCGGGCTTCGCCCTCAGCGGCAATCTGGCTTCCTCCCTTTACGTGGACGGGTCCACTCCCTATTTCGCAAATGCCACCAATGTTTACACCCTGAGCGGTGGCGCTTGGTCCCCCCTGGGCGGACCGGCCTCCATCGGCGGCATCTTTGTGGCACTGAACGCTTCCGGGGGCGTTCCGTCGATCGCCTTCCAGGACTCGGCCAACGGAACCGGTGCCTCGGTCCTGCGCTTCATCGGCGGGGCCTGGTCCTACCTGGGGAGCCCCAATTTCTCGAACGGCCCGGCTTATTACGAAGCCTACGCGGTCTCCAACGGCGTGCCTTACGTGGCTTTCGACGGGTCCCCGGGTGCGCAGGCCACGGTAGCGAAGTTCAATGGCAGCGCCTGGGTGACCGTGGGCAGCGCCAATTTTTCAGCGGGCGGGACCAACTACATGGCCCTGGCCGTGGACAACGGCACGCCTTACGTGGCCTACCAGGACACGGTCAACGGCAGCGGGATTTCGGTCATGAAGTTCAACGGAACCTCCTGGGTTTACGTAGGCAGCCCCAACTTCTCCAACGGGTTCGCGATCTGGGAGAACCTTTTCGTCTACAACGGAACGCCTTACGTGGCCTATCAGGATTACAACGTGGCCGCCATGGTGATGAAATTCGACGGGAGTTCCTGGGTGACCCTGGGCCCGCCGGATGTCACCGGCTTTTCCAATTACTTTTCCCTTTTCGTGGACCGGGGGACGCCTTACCTGGCCTACCAGGACAACTCCAACAACTACAACGGCCAGGCCACGGTGGTGCGCTACAACGGTTCCACTTGGTCCAATGTGGGGGCGCCGGACTTTTCCCCCGGCCTCGTAAGAAACATGTCCCTTTTCGTGAGCAACGGGACGCCTTACCTGGCCTTTTGCGACGCCAACAACAACACCACGGTCATGAAATATTATTGAAGCCTTTATGACAAGGGAAACCGATATGAGACAGTCCATCGCGTGGGTATTGTTGCCGGTGCTGGCGGTCCTGTGCGGCTGCTCCAGGGACTTCAACATGCCGGCGTCTCCTTCGGCGGGAGGGGCTTCCGCCTCCACCCCCTCCGCCACTCCGCCCGTTCCGTTATCCCCGACGGCCGGAGCCGCCGGTTCAACAACGGCGACCCCCACGGCCAGTGCCGCTCCTTCGGACACCCCGGGGTGGACGGCTTCGCCGACCCCGACGGCTTCCGCCACGCAAACCGCAACCGGCGCCTCCACTCCCCCGACGCCGCAGAACGCGGACACCTTCACTTCCACGGCGACGGTTCGGGCCACCGATACCGCGACCTTTACACCCACCCTCAGTTCCACCCCGACGGCCACCTGCACGGCCACTTGGACGGCTACCGCTTCCCCCACGTCCACTCCTTCCGACAGTCCCAGCCCCACCCCCCCCCACGCCCACCGAACCAGGGTGCGCGCCACGGCGTACTCCCCCCACGGAGCGCGC
>JAICXI010000182.1 GCA_025980505.1 bacterium
CATTCGGCGCCATGGACCTGGGCTACGCCTCGGCCATGGCCATGCTGATGTTCGCCGCGCTTTTCATTTTCACGCTGGCCAGGTTCCTGCAGTTGAAACAGGCTTCGAGGTAGGGAAACATCATTTCACCGCGGGGGCACAGGGGCAGGGTAGGGAAAATCAGCACCTTGGAGTTTGAGCCATGGAGGGCCGCTCCGGTCCCCCCCCGGGGGGCGGGCGGGTTTTTGTTTTTCCCATGCTTCGTCATCACCGTGCCGCCGTGGGGGCGAAGCGACCTTGGGTTAAAATGTTTTGGTTTAAGGAAAAAGGGTGAAAATGGAAAACTTCATCACGACGACCATGCCGAAGGCCAAACCCAAGCAAGCCCGGGGTGTCTTTTCCCATCAGGACCGGAAAAAGGGGTCCGTCCGCCTGTTCCTGTTCCTGGGCGCCGTCCTGCTGGCCCTGGGGGCGCTGGTCATCCTGGCGCCCATCGTTTGGATGGTGTTGGGGTCCTTCAAGACGCCGGCCGAGATTTATTCGGTGCCCCAAACCTACCTGCCGCAAACTTTCGGGTGGGACAACTACCAGGAAGCCCTTCGATTGGTGGATTTCGGCCGTTATTTCCTGAACAGCCTTTTCATCTGCGCTTGCGTGGTGGTGGGCCAGCTGTTGGTTTGTTCCATGGCCGCCTACTCCCTCACGAAACTCCGAGTCCGATTCGCGGGAGGAATCCTGCTCCTGCTCATGACCAGCCTGATGGTGCCCATCGAGGTTTTGGTGATACCCCTTTACCTGATCATGAAATTTTTCCCCTTCGGGCCCCAACTGGCCCATGTGAACCTGGTGAACAGCTATTGGGCGATGATCCTACCCGGCGTTTTCAGCGCCTTCGGTGTGATGGTGCTGAAGGATTTTTATGATTCCATTCCCAACGAGATCCTTTACGCGGCCCGGATCGACGGCTGCAGCGAAACCCGGGTGTTTTTCCGTTTCATCCTTCCCATGACCAAGCCCGTCATGTCCATCCTGGCTATCTTTTCCTTCGTGACCACTTGGAACAGTTTTTTCTGGCCCTTGATCGTGCTGAACAACCCGGATTTCTACCCCCTGGTCTTGGGCGTCCAAAAACTCATCACCACCGGAGAGCCTTGGAACGTGGTCATGGCGGCTTTGGTCCTGTCGACCCTGCCTTCGGTGTTGCTGCTGCTGTTGTTCCAGAAAACGATCATCCGGGGCATCGCCTATACCGGTATCTACGGGTAGGAGGCGGGGCGGGAGACGGTCGACGTTGAAAAAAACCATTCCTTTTTGCAAGGGGTCGGCGGTTGGCTTTAAGGGAAAAACGGAAACTTCGCCAAATACGGGAATGGGTGGCCACCCAGGTCAGCCCTTACCGGTTCAAGCACATCCAGGGTGTGGCCCGGGCCTCCGAAAAACTGGCCCGGTTGAACAACCTGCCCGCCGAAAAGGCCCGGCTGGCGGCCTGGCTCCATGATTGCGGCAAGGAACTGGACCGGAAACAAATGTTCTCCTGGCTTCAAAAGGGTGGGTTCGCGCTGGACGCCCTGGAACTCCAAATGCCCGGCCTCTGGCATCCCCACGTGGGCGCGGCCATCGCCAAGAAAAAATGGGGGATCCGGGACCCGGCGGTGCTCGAGGCCATCCGGTGCCATACCCCTGGGAAAGGCCGGCATGGGGCCCCTGGCCGAGGTGGTTTTCGTGGCGGATTTCATCGAGCCGGGCCGGGACTTCCAGGGGGTGGCTGAAGCCCGGCGGGTTTCGGCCCGAAACCTGCGAAAAGGCGTTTTGACCAAGGCCGCCATGACCATCGGGTTTTTGCTGGCCAAGGGAATGAAAATCCACCTGCGGCTGCTGGAAACGTGGAATGATTACCTGGAACCTTAAGCGGGACCGCCTGCCGGAAAGGGGGCCCGGGGGTTTGGAATTCATCGGTGAAAACGGATAAAAAATGAAAAAAAACAACGTCCCCTTCCTTGCCGCGGCGGTGGTCCTGATGGGCCTGGGGGTCGCGGCTTCTTCCCGGCTCCATCCCTTGGCGGTTTTTATCCTGAGGTCTTCGGCCAATAATTCGGCGGAGGCATTCAGGATTCAACAGCCCCTGAACCCGGGGGAACCCACCGTCGAGACCCTCCGCTTGGGCCCGGGGCAACTGAAGGAGGCCAAGGACATCCTGGACCGGAAGGATGCGGCGCGGCTCCTGGAATTTTCCAAGAACTTCGGTACCTTCGCCGCGGTGGCTGGCATGGCCACCAATGACGATGGCTGGCCCTGGTTCCTGGGCGGCGGGATGAAAAACCTGCTGCATGGGGACAATGGCTCCCTGTTCGACAACCTTCAATGGCCCGACCGTCTCTACCTTTGCTTCGCCACCAACGTGCCGCCGCCCGCCCCTTTCACCCCCGCGCCCATCCAAGTGGACCTGGGCTCCGGCCTTTCCCGTCCGGCCACCGTGCCGCCCGGCCCCACGGCCTCCCCTTCAACGGTGGGGGTGGTGCGTGTGGAAATCCAGAACGGTTGTGGTATAACTAATGCCGCCGATTGGGTCGCGCGCCGAATCAAGGGGCCCCAGGTCACGATCACGGATACGGGCAATGCCGATAACTTCCATTACCCCAAAACCCTGGTCCGGACCGCCGTGGGCGTTCCAGTGGCGCTCGAAGAAGCCCTGGAGCGCCTGGGGCTGGCCAAGGACTCGGTGGAGGACGCGGCTTCCTTGCCCGCCACTATCGACGTGGTGGTCATCGTGGGTAAGGATTTCCGGAGTTTAAAGGAGAGGTTTCGTGAGCGAAATCATCACTGAACGGAACAAATTCAACAAGTTGTTCTCCAACACCACTTCGCGGATGCTGTTGGGAGTCTGGCTCCTGGTCAAGGGATCGCGCTTTTCGCTGGCGTCGATCGCCGAATTGATTTCCCTGCCCGAGGATGCGCTGGAGGCGAAACTCCAGACCTTCGCGGGGATGGGGCTGGTGCATGTGACCACCAACGCCAAGGGCGAGCGGCAGGTGGAGTTCCTGCCGGCCCCCGCACCGACCTGGAAAAAATGATCCTGGAACTTTTCGTCAACCGGAAAAACGATTTTGACGCCGTCGAGCAAAAAATGCGCGCTTTGATCTATAAGACCTTCCTGACCATGCCCGTTTAAAAGTCGAAACGCCTCCGGCCGTAAAAGGCGCCGGGAACTCCGGACGCCGAAAAAAACCTATCGGTTGCAGTGGCAAAGGCCCTCCCTTATCCACCGGCTCACGGTTGGGCCTTTGGCGTGCGGCCGGCCGGTGGGACGCCTTCGGCGGCCCGGCCAACTTTTTTATTTTTTAAAGGAAACTTTTATCCCATGACCCACGACATTTTTTCACTTCATCAAGAACTGGCCGCGGGGCTGACGGAAGCGGCCCGGGGGCTGGGCGAGGACCCGGTGGTCACGCTGGAAAGCCCCAAGGATAAATCCCACGGCGATTTCGCGACGCCCGTGGCCATGGCCTTGGCCAAAAAACTCAAAAAAGCGCCACTCGGCATCGCCCGGGAAATCGCCCAAAAGCTCAAGTGGGGGGCGGATTTCGTGGAAAGCGCGGAAGTGGCCCCGCCGGGATTCATCAACATCAGGTTGAACCCGAAGGTTTTTTTCGCCGCGCTCGATTACGCACTGGCCCAAGACCGGGATTTCGGGAAGAACGGGGAAGGGAAGGGCCAAAAGGTCCTCCTGGAATTCGTGAGCGCCAATCCCACCGGCCCCTTGAACGTGGTGAATGCCCGGGCTTCCGCCTTAGGGGACTCCATCGCCAATCTCCTGGCCCATTCGGGCTGCGAGGTCATGCGGGAATACTATGTCAACGACGCGGGGGTGCAGGCGCGGCTTTTCGGCGAGTCCCTCATGGCGGCTTGCGACCGGCTGAAGGGGGGGACTACCCCGGCACCGGAAGGCGGCTACCAGGGCGCTTATATGGAAGACCTGGGCCGGGATTTTTTGAAACTCCCCGAGCCCCGGCCCGAGCCGGGCGCCTGGGGAATGGAACAAGTGCTTCAATGGCACCGGAGGTCCCTGGAAGCCTACGGCGTGAAGTTCGACCGTTGGTTTTCCGAAAAACGCGAACTGCATGAAAGCCAAAGGGTGGCGAAAACCGTGGAAAGGCTCCGGCAAGCCGGCCTGACCTATGAGAAGGAGGGCGCCCTGTGGATCAAGGTTTCCGAGTTCGGCGCGCCCAAGGACGAGGTCCTGATCAAGAGCGACGGGTTGCCCGCTTATTTCGCCGCGGACATCGCCTACCATATCCAAAAATTCGAGAGGGGATTCAACCGGGTGGTGGATATCTGGGGACCGGACCACCACGGCCACATCCAACGCATGAAGTCGGCCCTTTTGGCCGCAGGCCTGCCCGTTGAGCATTTTAAGGTCCTGATCGCCCAACAGGTCAATTTGTTGGAAGGAGGGGAAAAGGTGAAGATGTCCAAGCGGGAAGGGAAGTTCGTGACTATGGACGAACTCCTGGAAAAGGTCGGCCGCGACGCGGCGCGTTTTTTCTTCGTCATGCGGAGCGCCAACAGCCACTTGGATTTCGACATTGAGGTGGCCAAGAAACGCACCGAGGAAAACCCCGTCTTTTATATCCAATACGCCCACGCCCGGATCTTCAGCCTTTTGAAAAAATGCGCCGAAAGGGGCCTGGAACCCGCCACGAGCTCGGAGGCCTTCACCCCCCTCCGGGAGCCGGAGGCCTTTTTACTCTTGAAAGAAATATTGGAATACCCACAATGGGTGGTTGAAAGCGGCCGGAACTACGAACCGCACCGGATTGTGATTTACCTGCAGAACCTGG
>JAICXI010000315.1 GCA_025980505.1 bacterium
CGACACCCACAAATGGGTCTATGAGGAAGGATGGCTTGAGAAATTCTTCACGGCCCTCGAGGAAAACGCCTCCTGGCTCAAGGTTTCGACCTTCGCCGAATACGTTTCCAAGAACCCGCCCCTGGGAAGCCTCAACCTGCCGACCGGTTCCTATACGGAAATGGGCGAATGGTCCCTGCCGGCCGAAGCCGCGGAGGAATATGAAAGGATCCGGCACGAGGTGCGGGACCGGGGCGAGATGCCGCGCTTTGAGCGCTATTTAAAAGGCGGGTTTTGGCGGAACTTCCTCGTCAAGTACGCGGAAAGCAACCATTTGCACAAGAAAATGCTTTGGGTTTCGGACAAGGTGGAAAGGGCCGGCGAAGGCCTTTCCCCCAAGGCGGGCCCCAAGCCCAAAGCGGTGCTGGAGGCGGCCCGCCGGGCCCTCTACCGGGGGGAATGCAATTGCCCCTATTGGCACGGCGTTTTCGGCGGTTTGTACTTGAACCACCTGCGCTTCGCCGTCTACCGCCAACTGATCGAAGCCGAGAAATTGGCCGACTCCCTTTTGCCGCCACCGCCGGGGGGGATCGCCGTCATAACCGCGGACTTCAACAAGGACGGGCGGGATGAAATCATCCTGGAAAGCGGAAATTACCATGCGGTCCTCGAACCCTCTTCGGGAGGCGTATTGACCGAACTGGATTACCTCAAGAAGCCCATCAACTTGTCCGATACCTTGACCCGCCGCAAGGAAGCCTACCACGAGAAACTGCGGGCCCTCGCCCAGAGGGGGGGGGCGGAAGGCCCGCCCGCCAGCATCCACGCCCTGGTGCGCACCAAGGAGCCGGGGTTGGAGAACAAGCTCTTTTACGACCCGGCGCGGCGGGCCAGCCTGGTGGAGCATTTCGTCCCGCTTTCCACCACGGTGGAGCAAATGATGACCGGCCGTTACGGGCCGTTGGGTTGCTTCCGCAACGCGCCGTTCGAGGCCAAGGCCCAGGCTCCCAAGAAAAAAGGGGAAAGGGCCCGGGTCCGCATGGAACACCGGGGGATGATCGATGGGACGCCCCTCCAGCTGGTCAAGGACCTCCGGTTCTCCGGCGGCGATTTCAGCTTGGAAGCGGCCTATGAACTTCAAAACCAAGGCGACCGGGAGTTGAAATTCCTTTTCCTGGCCGAATGGAACCTGACCCTCCTGGCCGGGGACGCGCCGGACCGGAATTATTTCGTGAAAGGCCGGACCCTGGCCCAATCCCGGCTTTTCAGCGTTGGAGAAGAAAAGGGAGTGGAAGAAATGGGCATGCGGGACGGGTGGCTGAACCTGGAAGTCGGCTTCCAAACGGAGAAACCCGCCACCTTTTGGCGTTATCCGGTGGAAACCATTTCCCAGTCCGAGGGGGGCTTTGAAAGGGTGTACCAGGGGTCCTGCCTGATCCTGGGTTGGGAAGTCGCCCTCCGCCCCGGGGAATCCTTCAAAACGACGGTCCTTACCCGGCTGGTGGAGACGAGCCCTCAATGATGGAACATTGGTTTGCCATATCCCTTTTGCTGGCCTTCCTGAGCCTGGATGAAACGGCGGTGGGCCAGTTTATGTTTTCCCGCCCCATCGTGACCGGCCCCCTGGTGGGCTGGGTGGCGGGACATCCCGGCATCGGGCTGGAACTGGGGGCCTTGATCGAGCTGATCTGGATCAACGACCTGCCCGTGGGGGCCCATTTGCCCGTCGATCTCATGATGCTTTCGGGCGTTTCCGTGGCTTTCGCCTGCGACCTGGACCATGGCGCCTATCCCGTCGAAGCCGTCATGACCTACGCCCTGGGCGTCTCCATCCCCTTGGCGGCCTTGAGCACGGAAGTGGAAGTGGCGCTCCGGAAGTTCCACGTGCGCTGGGTCCATTTCGCCGAACGCATGGCCCAAAGCGGCCACTTCCGGGCTTTTGAGTGGATCAATACCTTCGTGTTGGGCGAGCTTTTCCTGAAAGGCTTCCTGGTGGCGGCTTCCAGCCTGGCCGTCACGCACTTGAGCGCCCGCTTGTTCTTCATGTTCCCGGCCAAGGTGATGGCCGGGCTTTATTACGCCCATTGGCTGCTGCTGGCCTTGGGTTGTTCGGCGGTCATCGACCTTGTCGTGGAAAAGAAATCGGCCGTCTACCTGATCCTGGCCATCGTGTCCATGATGAGCCTGGCCGTCTTTTTCCAGGTGCCGGGGGTCTACCTTGTTTCACTGGCCCTTTTCATCGGTTTCATCCTCACGCTTTTTTACGTCGGGAAGGGGGAGGCCTCATGACGCCCGAGGAAAAACCCGCCATCCGGTTGAATTTTCTGGACCTGGCCGCCTGTTTCGCAAGGGCCTTCCTTCTCCAGGCCGTCTGGAACTTTGAACGTTATTTGAGCTACGGCTTTTCCTTCGCCTTGATGCCGGTATTGAAAAAGATATACCCCGCTGCGGAGGACCGTTCCCAGGCCTTGATCCGGCACCTGGAGTACTTCAACACCCATCCCTACATGGCTTCCTTTGTGCTGGGGGCGGTCATCCGCATGGAAGAGGAGAAGCAAAACCAGCCCCGTAATAAGCAAAAGCAAAAGGAGGAGGAAATCAGCGCCCTTAAAGTGGGGATGATGGGTCCCATCGCGGCCATGGGCGACAACCTTTTTTGGGCCACCATCCGTCCCTATTGCGGGTTGATCGCCGTGACGCTGGTGCTTTCCCACGCCTTCCAGGTCCCGGGGCATTATTGGATCATCCCCCTGCTTTTCCTGGTGGTCTACAACATCGCCCACGTGGGCCTGCGCTTCACGGGCTTTTGGCAGGGCTACCGCCAAAGCGACCAGGTGGTCCTGGCCCTGCGCAAGTACGGCTTCCAGGAGGCCATCCGGGGCTTGAAACTGGCCTCCATCCTCCTCCTGGGGGTCCTGATCGTCTTCGTGAACCTGTCCGAATTGGAAAAAGAAGTGGGCCTTTTTATCCTGAAGCTGGCCTTTTTCACGGCCCTGGTGGGGCTTTTCACCTTCCTGCTTCACCGGAAAATAAGTCCCAGCCAGTTGTTTTACGCGGTTGTTTTAATCGCCTTGGTCCTGGCCTTTTGGCCGGATTTAAGCGCTCCCCCCGTCATTCCCCTGGGGGTTGCCGGGCAATAAGTGGAGGAAAGGCCACGCCCTTTGGAGGGCACGGATTTGGAACAAATCGGGTCGTTTATCCCGCAGGAAAAAAGAGGAGAACCATGAAAATCAGCGAAAAATTGGCCATCATCAACAAGTTGGGGCTCCACTTAAGGGCCGCCGCCGAACTGGTGAAAGTGGCCAACAAATTCAAAAGCCATGTCACCATCCATCACGGCGTGCAAAACGTGAACGCCAAGAGCCTGATGGGCCTGATGACCTTGGCGGCGGCCAAGGGCACC
>JAICXI010000129.1 GCA_025980505.1 bacterium
CCCAAAAAGGCCGCCGTGGGGGCCGCCCTGGAGGTGGCCCTGGCGGTGGTGGCCACTTCCTCGGTGGTGGTGGCGGTTTTCATGCCCATCGCCTTCCTCAAGGGCATGGTGGGTCAGTTTTTCCGGCAGTTCGGCCTGACGGTGTGTTTTGCCATGGCCGTTTCGCTCTTTGAAGCCATGGTCATGGGCCCCCTGTTGTCGGCTTATTGGGGCCGGAAGAAAGGCAGGGGCTTCAGCCTGATCGACCACCTGGACCACCTCTTCGCGCCGCTGCTGTCGCGGTTCGAGCGGTTCCAAAACCTCCTGCAGGAGGGTTACGGGAAGGTCATCAGTTGGTGCCTGAAGCACCGGTTCCGGGTGGTCCTGTCGGCCTTTCTCATCTTCCTTCTCAGCCTGGGGCTGCTGCCTTTCATGAAGTTCACCTTCCAACCCTCGGCGGACGTGGGCCAGTTCATGATTTTCCTGAAGGCCGACCCCGCCACTTCCCTGGAAGCCATGCGGGACAAGACGCTGGAAGTCGAAGCCATCATCCGTAACCACCCGGAAGTGGAACTGGTGGCCGACACGGTGGGCGGATCGGATGCCAGCGGCGCCAACCAGGGTTCCAACAAATCCAACATCTACATCAAGCTCAAGCCGGCCAAGCAAAGGAAAATCGGCACCCAGGAACTGAAGGAAATCGTGCGGAAGGAACTGGAGCCCTTCCGGGCGGAATTGAACCCCCAGGTGGCCGACGCCAACGCCTTCGGCAACCAGGCGCCCTTCACCTTGAACCTGGTGGGGGAGGATTATGCGGTCCTGGCGCCTTTCGCCTTGAAGGTGGTGGAAAAGATCAAGGCCATTCCGGGCCTGGCCGACGTCCAATCCACCTATAACGGCGGCAAGCCCGAGTTCCAAGCCAGGCTGGACCCCCGGCGCATGAAGGTGCTGGGCGTCTTCGGCGAACAGGTGGGCGACGAACTGAGGACCCAGGTGGAAGGGTCCACCCCGGCCAAGTTCCGGCAGGGAGGGTTGGATTATTTCATCCGCATCCGCCTCCAGGACGACCAGCGGAACCTGGAACGGGACTTTACCTCCGTGCTGGTCCCCAACCAGAACGGCAACCTGGTACGGTTGTCCGACGTGGCCTCCCCCGTCACCACCGAGGGGCCCTCGGAGATCGACCGGGAGAACCGGGCCCGTTACGTCCAGGTCACGGGCCAGCTGGCGCCGGGCGGAAGCCTGGGCAACGTGTTGAACGACGCGGACAAGATCCTGAAGGACATGGACTTCCCCCCGGGCGTCACCTACGAGAAAGTGGGGCAGGCCGAGGATTTCCACGACTTGATGGTCAACATGGCCATCGCCTTGGGGCTGGCCACCCTTTTCACCTACATGATCCTGGCCAGCCTTTACGAGTCCCCCATTTACCCCTTCGCCATCATGATGTCCATCCCTCTGGCCATGGTGGGGGCCCTGGCCGCGCTTTTCGTGGGCGGGCTCCTGATCCCCACGGTGAACCTCAGCATCTTCAGCATGATCGCCATTATTATGCTGATGGGGCTGGTCACCAAAAATTCCATCCTGCTGGTGGATTACACCCTGCAGATGATGCGGAAGGGCATGCCGCGGGACGAGGCCTTGAAGGCCGCGGGACGGGTGCGCTTGCGGCCCATCCTCATGACCACCTTCGCCTTGATCTCGGGCATGCTGCCGGTGGCGCTGGCCCTGACCGAAGTGGGCAAGTTCCGGCAGTCCATGGGTATCGCCATGGAAGGGGGGCTCGTCAGCTCCCTGCTCCTCACCCTGGTCATCATCCCGTCGGTGTTCGGCTACGTGGATGATTTTCGCCTGTGGCTGCGGCGGATTTTCGGGGGAGAGGGGGAGGAAAAGGAAGCGGCTTCTGCGGGACCCAACGGGAGGAAAACAAGATTCCGCTTGGGAAAGGAAACATCGGCGAGAAAATAAGGGGGGTTGTTTCAAAGGCCCCTGGAAGGCCGGCCGCTCCCGGGGTCCGGGAAAAACCTGAAAAGAACGGCCTTTGGGAGGGCTTTCCTTTCATTGCTGGCGGCTTCAACCGGGTTCCTGTGCCTGCTTCCCGCCTGTAACAGCAATGACCGGCCGGTTTCCCCCTCCTTGCAGGTCCTGCCCACCGACACGCCTTGCGGTTGGCCCGGCAACACCTGTACGCCCACCTTCACCTGGACCTTCACGCCCACCTCCACCCCGACCTTCACCCCCACTTGCGTGGGAGCCAGCGGCAGCCTTGCCGCGCCGGTCACTTACACCACCTGGAGCGTCAGCTCCGGCTTGATCATCGCCCGGCCGGTCACGGTGTCGGGCCGCGTGCGCATCACCGACATCCAATTGGCCGACTATTGCACCGGCAGCGGCAATTCCCTGACCGTGGGCATTTACGGGGATTCGGGCTCCGGTTACCCCGCCGCCCTGGTGGCTTCCACGACGGGCACGGGTTCGGGAAACTGCGGCGGGGTCAATCCGGTCACCTTTACCTTCGGCTCGCCCGTTCTTCTGGACCCGGGGCCCTACTGGCTGGCGGTGGGCGGCTCGGGAACGGTCAGCATCTGGTTGGGCGGCACCGGCACCTTCTCCGCCTATTATTACTATCCGGGTAGTTTTGGGACTTTCCCCTCGACCTATCCGTCGGGAAGCGGTTATTGGTATCCCCCCGTCCTTTCGGCGGACTGGATCTGTCCTTAACCCCTTCCGACGCCGGGGGAACGCACTCCTTTTCAAGGGAATTCCCGTGGATTCCAACCGACTGGACGAGCGCCATGTGATGGTGAGGGACCAGATGGAAAAGCGGGGCATCCGCAACCCCTGGCTCCTGCAGGCCCTGCTGGACATCCCCCGCCACTTGTTCGTGCCCCCCGAGGTCCGGGACAAAGCCTATGAAGACCGCCCTCTTCCCATCGGCCGCCAGCAGACCATCAGCCAACCTTATATCGTCGCTTCCATGATCGAACTCATCGAACCCCACGCCGGCCAACGCGTGCTGGAAGTGGGAGTGGGCAGCGGTTATTCGGCGGCGGTCCTTTCCCGGCTGGTGGGCCGGGTCTTGGGCGTGGAGAGGGAGGGCTCCTTTCTCCCCGAAGTCCAAAAGCGGCTGGCGGCCCTGGGCCTGGCCAACGTCCACCTCAAGGAAGGCGACGGGACTTTGGGCTGGGCGGAGGAATCCCCTTTTGACGCCGTCCTGGTCACGGCCGCGGCGCCCCGCATCCCGCCCACCCTTCTCACCCAATTGAAGGTGGGAGGGGTGATGGTGATCCCGGTGGGACCGAAGGAAGGACAGAAGCTGGTGCGGGTGGTCAAGCGCTCCGAATCCCACATCCTGGAAAAGGAACTTTACGGCGTGAAGTTCGTGCCCTTGATCGGCGCGGAAGGATGGCCGGATTGACTTCGGGCGGGGTTTGAAACCCACGGTGGGGAATTAGGCTTAAAACCGCCGACCCTTACCTTGGATGCTCCCCAAAGCCGTGGCGGGAACCACCTCCCACTTGTCGTCCCCCGGTTTTTTCCACACCCAGTGAAGGGCCATGTAATAGCCCGTTTCCTTTTCATAATCCAACCGCAGGGAATGGCTCCCCCCGGCGAGGAGAAGGGCTTTTTCCAACGGGATTTCCTTCCCGTCCAGCCATAACCGGGCCCGATCCGAAGTGAGGATTTGAAACACATAGGGGCCGGGGGCCGGGACTTCCAGGCGGCCCGACCAACGGATGGAGTAAGGCGGGGGGCCGGTGAAAGGGAAATCCTGCCTTGAGGCGAAATTCAACAAAGGGTCCACCCTCACCGCGGCCGGCGCGCCGGCGGGACCCTGGGAATAAACCCCCTTCAGGCCGCGGCCCCATGCCGGCGCGGCTTCCCAGGCTTTTCCTCCCACGAAGAAAAGGTAAAGCCCGGTGGAACCGTCCGGATTCGCGAAGTCCTCCGTCCGGCCCCCGGGAAAGCGCGTTCGCAGGAAGGCCAGGACGCCCGGCTTTTGGCCCGCCAGGAAAACCACCGCGTCCTTGTCCCCCTTGCGATTCCCGCGGCACTCCTTTTCCAGCTCAAACAAGGAGAAGCGGTCCCGGGCCGGATAGGCCATGAAACGCACGGTCGGATTATCGTAAAAGAAGGGGTCGATGAAATAACGGAAGCGGCCGGGGAACTTCGCCTCCAGGGCGATGATTTCCCGGCCGATAAAGGTTTGCTCGGGGCCGCAGGCCGCCCGGCAGCGGGCATCGCCGGCTTGTTGGATGAAATAAGCCCGGGTGTTTTGCGCGGCGACGGCAAAGAGGGCAAGGGCGGCCATCCATCGGAGGGCGTTCTTGTTTTTCCCCATCCTCCCCGCCATGGCGTCGTAAAGGGCGAGGCCGCCCAGGGCGGCGAAATAAGCCACGAAAGGCTCCAGCCCCGAGTAGCGTTGGGAGGGGATGGCATCGGACGTCAACCATCCCGGCAGCGCCATGACCCCGAAACCGATCAAGGGGTAGGCGCCCTCCCTTCTTTTCCGCAGGCGCCAGGCCAGGACCAGCCCCAAGAGGAACAGGATTCCGGTTCCGTCGTCCAGCAGACGGTGCCCCGGCAGGTTGTAAAAGGGGTCGGAAGGCCCCCGGCGGTTGAACATCAGGGCCATGCCGGAAAGGGAGGAGAAAAGGGGCGCCAGGCTTTGGGCGGCCAGGATCGGCCCCAGGATGAAGGTTTCGGATTCCCGCTTGCCCAGGGTGCCATGGACCCAGAGGTAGTTGAAAAGGGGGAGGGCCAAAAGCAGGGGAAGGAAGGCCGCGAAGCCCGAAAAGCGGCGCAAGGGTTTCCAGTCCTCCGGGAACCGCCGCCGCTCAAAGGCCATCAGCGCCCATAACAACAGGGGCAGCGCTTTCAAGGATTGGTAGGCGTAAAATCCCAGGCCGGCCGCGAGGGCGGCCGCCGCCAGGAGGTAAGGCTTGCGGTCCCGGACTCCGTAAAGGAAAAGAACCAGCAGGACCAGGAGATAAAAGGGGGCTTCGACGCTGGGATGGGCGTTGCGGGTTTCCACCCAGTTCCACCGCATCACCGCCAGGAAAAAAAGGGACAATAAGGCCGTCCGCGGCCCGGCCAGCCGACGGAGGAAAAGGTAAAGCAGCGGGAAGGCGGCCAGCGAGAGGAGCGCGAAAAAGAGGCGGAGGGAGAAGAGCGACGGCCCGGCCAAGCCGAACCATCCCGCTATTTGGTAAAACTCCAGGGGATAGGGGGTTTGGAATTGGAAAGCCTCCAAGCCGGGGCGCCAACCCTCCCGAAGGATTCGAAGGGCGCACAACCCGATGGCTCCCATGTCCTGGTGCAGTCCGAAGGGAAGAGCGGAGAGGCGCCAAAGGCGCGCGCCGGCGGCCAACAGAAAGATAAGCCCGAAAGCGGGAAGCTCCCAAGACAGGGGGCGCGGGTCGGCCGCTGCCGACAGGGGCCACCGGCGGAACTGGGCACCCGCCAGCGCCAGGAGGGCCAATCCAGCCCCCAGGGTCCATGCCGCTTGCCATTGGGAGAGGAAGGCTTGACCCATAACCGCGAGGCCCAGGACCGACAGTATCGAGGACAAGGGGACGGGCGGAGGGGGGGAGGCTTTCATGGCGGGGGGGCCCTGTGGGGGGCGATTTTTCCAAAGGCCGTGGCGGGAACCACCTCCCACTTGCCACCCCCCGGCTTTTGCCAGATGAAAGTCAAGGCCAGGGAATCCCCCGAATCCTTTTGAAAGTCCAGGCGCAACGCATGGGCGCCCCCGGCCAGTCGGAAAGGCTTTTCCAGGGGGACCGGCCTTCCGTCCAACCACAAGCGGGCGTCATCCGTGGACAAGACCTGGAACTTGTAATCCCCCGCCTGGGAAAGGTCCAAGGCCCCGGTCCAACGGATGCGGAAGGGCGGGTAATGGGTGAAAGGGAAGTCGAACTTCGACGTGAAATTGAGGACGGGGTCCCGGCGGACGCACGCTTCCGGGCCCGACCACCGGGGGCCGTTCCAATAGGAGC
>JAICXI010000483.1 GCA_025980505.1 bacterium
CGACCTGCGGGAGGGTGAAGGCGGTTGGAAGGGACGTTTGGGAAAAGGCCGGAAGGGCCCCCAGGAGGAAAAGGCAGAGGCAAAGGCGGCTTTTATTCATGCGGTTCCGGTTTCCCCATCGTGGTTGCCGGCCCCCTTTCCTCCGAAAGCAAAAGGGAACAAGGCTGGAATGGACACCGCCAACTATATCGGATTCGACGGGGATTTCAAACGGGCTTGTGGGCGGCGGGCCGGCCGCCCCCGGCTTCAATTGGAATGGAGGTGGAAAGAGCCGCTCCGGGGGTTTTTCGGGGAGGAGGCCGTTTCCGGCCGATACAACCCGGAAAGCCATTCGGAGGTCCCTCCGGGAACCCTTTCCAGGAGCATGTAACCCAGGTCCTCTTTCGACCTTTCACAGGCCGAGCGTTTGAACCACTGCCAGATCGGGCGGATGGGCCGGTTCCACCGGCCCAGGCGCTTGGCCTCGTCCATGGCGGAAAAGTTCTTGGAAACCTTCCATCCCCTTTCCAGGAAAAAAGCCCGGCGGTTCCGGTGGTCGAACCGCAGCCGGGCGTTTTCGCACATCCGGCCTTGCCATTTCTTCTGCAGTTCCTGGATGACGTTGCGGGAATAGTGGTCCTGGATCCAGTAGCAAAAATTCGGGCGCCGGCCCAGGTCCAGGGCCAGCGAGTCGATTTGCGCCTCGTCGAAGTAACTCACCACCCCTTCGGCCACGATCAGCACCTTGCGGGCCATGCGGCCCACCTCCGAGAAAAGGGCCTGGCGGGATTCGGTGTCGGTGAGGTCGCAGGCCCGCCGCTCCAACTGGCAATTGGGCGCATAGCGGTCCATTTCCCGTTCCATGTGGGCCACCATGGGGGGCAGGTCCACCTCGTACCACCGCAGGGTTTCCGGCAGCCTCAGGCGGTAGGGGCGGATGTCCAGGCCCGCGCCCAGGTTGAGGACCGCGTCCACCCCGTGCTGGAACACCGTCTGCAGGATCAACTGGTCGAAGACGTAAGTGCGGATGCTGAAGAACCAAAAATTCCGGCCTTCGTCCCACATTTCACTCGCGATGCGGCTGCCCTTCTCCCCGGCCAGCCGCTCGGCCCAGGGGTCGGCGAAAAGCGCGTCATCCCTTTTGGATTCGATGGCGCGGTAAGCGGCGGTCCAATAAGCCGTGTCCGAAACCTGTTCGATAAGCATGGGGCTGGGCATGATGCTCCTCCTGTCAAGGGGAATGCCTTGGGTGAAGGCGGATGAACGGCCGGGATGGGCGCGTTGAAAAAATTCTAAGTCCGGAGGGAAAGAACAAACAAGGGGAATTCCATTAAAAGAAAAGCGGGAAGCGCCGTCCGATTCATCCGGAAACATTTAGTGCATTTCCGAATTTCTAAAAATTTTAACCCGGGCCGAAAATATCGTTATGAGTCCGAAAGCTGTGCGTTTCCCACCCGACCTGCCGTTTTCCCGCGACCCGCGAAAAAAAACCACCGCGGCCGGTTCGGCCGCCGCTTCCTTCCGTGAAATTTCACCGCGGCGGATCCCATCCCGCGTGAAGTCTTGAAAAGCCGCTCCTCCACTTAAATTTTTTCCGGGACGTTAAACCCGCCCCCGGCGGGAGCTTCGGGAAGTCCCGGGCATCCCCCGTGCCCCACAAGCCATCGGAAGTGTGCCGCGGCGATTCCCCGGTAATTCCGGGGTTTTGAGACTTAGAGCTTCTCGCAAAACCTCCCTTAACCACGGAGACACGGA
>JAICXI010000198.1 GCA_025980505.1 bacterium
AAGCTCCCGGCCTGTCTTTTTTAGTTCAAGCCATCGAATCGTTTTAACCCTGGTTCCAGAGTCCTGTTCAAGTTTGAAGAAAGAAGGATAAGCATGAAAAATCAAGCGACGGAGTTGGATGAAGTCATTTTGGTGGAAGGCCCCGGAATGTCCGAGGTGATCGAGGTGAAGGTGAAAAACGGGGCCCAGCTGCAGGAAATCATCGTGGCCGTGGCCCGGGTGGGGAACTTTGCCCCGGAAAAGGCCTTCCTCTTTTTGGAAAATGAGGCGAAACCATTGAACCCGGAACAACTCCTGGACGCGAAACATCCGCGCCATAAAATCCACCACGTCCACACGCAGAAGGAAATACAGGTCGGAGTATTCTTCAACGGCCAGGAGCATCGAATGCATTTTTCCCCCGCGACCACCGTTAAAAAAGTCATGGGTTGGGCCACCCATGAATTTAAGATTCCCGCCCAGGACGCCACGGAAGTGTACCTGTCCATCCACGGTTCTTCCGATCCCTTGAGCGGCACCGCGCATATCGGCCGTTTTGTGGCGCATGACAAGCACGTGCTGGAGCTTGACGTGATTACCCCCGCGAAAGTGAACGGGTAAGCATGCCGGACCAGGACCCGGCCTTGATCAGGGTAAAACAGGATTTGCAATCACTCCCCTTTAAAGCTGGAATCCGAAGGGGGCTTTGGAGGCTTCAATCCTTCGAATTCCCCCTTTTATTCATGTTGGTGAGGGCGGAGGGAAGCGATGGGACGGAGACCTGGTACCGGTTCAAGTTCGACTTGGACCGGTATCCGGGCCGGGCCCCCTCCTGCCGGCTTTGGGAACCGGATTCGGACAGGGAAATAATCGAGAAAAACAGGCCCCGGAAGAAGAATCCCGATGGAAGCCTGGAAATGTTCGACCCCTTCAAGCCGTGGCAGGAAAGCCACGTTTACCGGCCGTGGGAACAAGAGGCAGGCCCCCATTTAGACGCCCAAAACAAACATCCTCATTTGGCCTGGCGCCCCGATCGGGATCTAACCTTCGTACTTGAGGATCTTTATGAAAGGCTCAACCGTTTCGTCCCCCCGGGGAATCCCTGAGCCCTTCCCTGGATTGGTTTGCGGGCAAGGCCTTTGGACCCTGGGCACCCGCGAGCTTCACCGCCGCACGGGGGGGGTGCGGGAAAGCGGGGCGTTTCTTTTGGGGAAAAAGGACGGGAAAGGCCGGAGGATCACGCGGTTCATTTATTACGACGACCTGGACCCCCATTGTTTCGATAAGGGCATCGTGGAATTCGACGGCGGCAAATTCGGATTGCTATGGGAGGTTTGCCGGAAAGAAGGCATGGAAGTGGTGGCCGATGTCCATGTGCATGCCGGCGGTTTTGGGCAAAGCCCATCGGACCGGGACCATCCGATGATGCCCCTGGCGGGGCACTGGGCGGTCATCCTTCCCCATTACGCGGGGAAGAACGTCCTCCCCGGGCATATCGGCCTCTATGAATACCGGGGAAACCGGGATTGGACCGACCATTCACGCGAAGGCCCCAGCTATTTCAGATTGGAAACCCCTCAAAAATGAAAATCGACCAGGAAACGACCCGGCTCCTCAAACTTTACCCGGAAAGCGGCTTGGGCGATCTGGAGGAAGGCCAGGCTTTTTTCAACCGGTTAACCCTCGAAGTGCATTTGAGCGTGTCGGATTCGGACCAGCCCGCCGCCCAGGCCGCCGCCCTGACCGCCGTGGTCACCGGGGTGCGCAGTTTCCGGGGCGGGGTTTGTCTGACCGGCGCCACCCATGAAAAGCTGCTTCTTCCCTTGCCTCCCCACAAAACGATGGAGGAAGCGGCATCCTCCCTGGGCGCGAAAAAAGGGGTGAAGGCCGATTATTCAATCGTGATCGGTTACGCGCCCCCGAACCGGCCGGGTTGGGCGGTCAGGCCCTGGTGGGATGGGTGGAAAGTGGGCCTGCGTCCCCTGGGCGACGACCAACCCCTCGGAGCGGGCTCCAATGTGCTGGCGGGGGTTGCGGCGGGGGCCCTGGCCGTCTCGGAGGCCTTTAAACGCGCCTTGGGGGATCCGAAAGCGGGCCGGGCTTCCTCCTGTGTCTCCATCTGGGACCCGGTCCGGAATTCCAACCCCGATAAGAGGGAAGTTTACCTGCCCAAGTCCCTTTGGGCCTTGGGCCTGGGGAACCTGGGTCAGGCCTATCTTTGGACCTTTGGTTTGCTCCCTTTCAAGGAACCCCAACAGGTCGAGCTTTTGCTCCAGGATTTTGACTATGTCCAGCCGTCCAAGTATGGGACATCGGTTCTGACCGGCCACGCCGACGCGGGGGCCCGCAAAAGCAAAATCATGGAGGAGTGGGCGCTCCGGATGGGTTTTAAGGTGACCCGAAACGACCGGGCTTTCGACGAACACACCCGGCGCCGGCATTTCGAGCCTTCGGTGGTCCTCTCGGGGCTGGACAACATCGTAACCCGAAAACTCTTAAGTAAAGCCAATTTCGATTATGTGATCGACGCGGGACTGGGGAATACGGCCCGCAATTACCATCTCTACCGGGTGAACGTGTTTGACGAGAACTTCAAGCCCGAAGACACACTGAAGAACGATGGGTCGGCGGAAAATGAAAGGATCGAATCGAACAAGGCCCTTCGCTCCTACCGGGAAGCGGTCCGTAAATACCCGGAAGAAGAGTGCGGAATCGCCGAGATCGCGGGGGCGGGCGTGGCGGTTCCCTTTGTGAGTGTTTTTACCAGCGTACTTGTGATCACCCAGGCCATCCGGATGGCCTCGTTGGAACCGCCTTTCCGGACCCTTTCGGGTTCCACGATGGAATTCCCCGAGATCCGGACCCATTTCGACGAAAAATTAAAAGTGAAAAACCTGGGCTATTCGGAATCGATGCTGTGGTGAGGCAAAAGCCTTTTCGAACGGGCCCTTCCCAAAGCCGGCGGAGGGCGGTTCCCCGGCCGGCTCTCACTTTGGTAAATAAATATCGTTTTGATTGATCGCGGCCCGTGGGGAACCATTTTAAAGATGGAAAAGGCCCCCGGACAATGGCACGTACCTTGCTCTTAATCATCACCAAGTTTAGGAAAAAATGATTCGGATTGCCCATGGGAGGCCCCCTTGAAACGCTACCCCTTTATCCTCGCGATGGCCCTTGCTTTTTCCGGCGCTTGCGCCATGTTTTTCGCCTCCTGCGCCGGCAATCCGGTTAAAAATCCACAGCCGCCCGTAACGGTCCTCAATCCCGATCCAACTCCCGTTCCGGTGACAAAAAAAACCTTGGCCTTTTCCCAAGGCCATAGGGCCCATTCCCAAGCCCACCGGACCAAGGTCCATGCCCTGCCGGCGGCCCTCGCGGCACCCGCGGCGCCGGCGCCAAAGGCCATGGCGGCTCCGGCTGTTTCCCATTCCTTGCCGGCCATCGCGGCCCTTGTCCAACAAAAATTCAAGGATAACGGCAACGATTGGCTATGGCTGCTCCTCTTGCTTCTCTTGCTGGCATTGGGAGCCTGGCTATGGTCCCGTTTCCGGCGGGAGAGAGCCCTTTCAGGGAAAACCACCGGATTGACCCAGAAGGGGTCTTTGGCCGAATTCGCCGAATCGACACCCCGGGTGAAACACCCGAGATTGAGCCATAAAGTCCTATTGGCGAAGGTCGCCGAATTGGCGCAAAAAACAAAGCGCGCCCGGGCGGCTTATAAAGCCCGGCGCGCCCGGGCGGCCCATGAAGCGGAACGCGCCCAGTTGGCCCGTGAAGGGGAACGCGTCCGATTGGCCCATCAAGCGCTGTTGGCGAAACGCTCGAGACTGGCCCATAAGCTGATTCTGGCGAAACGCGCCCGATTGGCCCACCGGGGGATTTTAGCCAAGGACGCCGGATCGGCTCCCCAAGTGATTTTGTCGAAAGCGGCCGGAGTGCCCCCCGGTGATTTTGACGAAGCCCGAGCCGAATGGACCCCCCCCCGAATCCCGGCGAAAGGCCCCCGGCCGGCTCATCCAAGGATTTTGGCGAAACGCACCGGATCGGCCCCCCGAGGGATTTTGACGAAAGTTGCCGGAGCGCAACCCGGCATGATTCCGGCGAAAGCCGCCGAACCACCCTTCAAGGGAATTTTGGCGAAAGGCAACGGATCGGACCCCAAGAAGGCTTTGGAAAAGCGCGCCGGATTGGCCGAGGAAGAGATTTTAGTGGAAGGGCCCGGATTAGCCGAGGTGATCAAGGTTTCCATCACCCGCGCGGCCAGGTTCGAGGAAATTATCGTCTCCGTGGCCCGAATGGGAAATTTCCCCGCGAAAAAAGCCTACATCTTTTTGGAAAACGAGGCGGTTCCCCTGGATCCGAACCATCTGCTGGACGTGAAACACCCGCGGCATAAAATCCTTCACGTTCACACGCAGAGGGAAATCGGGGTCGCGGTTTATTTCAACGGCCTGGAACACAAAGCGAACTTCTCGCCCGCCACCACCGTCCAAAGGGTCCTGGATTGGGCGATCACCGAGTTTAAGATTTCCGGCCAGGACCTGGCGGGAGCGCATCTCGCCCT
>JAICXI010000405.1 GCA_025980505.1 bacterium
GGACCGCGAAGCGGGCCGGATGTTTTTGGGATGGGTGACGGGGTTCGGGGCCTGTGGGCCTGCGGCGGCTCCCGGGTTCTTCCAGGTTGGGGCAAGGGGATAGGCGGGTTTGATCCCACAATGACAGCGGTCAGGCTCTTCCAATGAAAACCATCGTCGAACCGAAACAAATGCAGGACCTGGCGCGGAAGTGGCGGTCGGAGAAAAAGACCGTCGGGTTCGTTCCCACCATGGGCGCCCTTCACAAGGGCCACTTGGAACTGGTGCGGGCGTCCCGGAAAGAAAACGACGCCACCGTGGTCTCCATTTACGTGAACCCCCTCCAGTTCGGGCCCCGGGAGGATTACCAGCAGTACCCCCGCACCCTGGAAGCCGACCTGGAACTCCTTGAAAAAGAGAAGGTGCGGGCCCTCTTCGCGCCCACCAACCGGGAAATGTATCCGGCGGGTTTTTCCTCGCGCGTGGAGGTGTCCGGTTCCCTGGTGCAGGGCCTTTGCGCGCCTTACCGGCCGGGCCACTTCAACGGGGTGGCCACGGTGGTGGTGAAGCTCCTTGGGGCCGTGCAGCCCACGCGGCTTTACCTGGGGCAGAAGGACGCCCAACAGGCGGCGGTCCTGAAGCAAGTGGTGCGGGACCTGGACCTGGACGTTGAACCCGTGATTTGCCCCATCGTGCGCGAGCATGATGGTTTGGCCATGAGTTCCCGCAACAAGCGCCTCACGCTGGCCGGACGGAAGGTGGCGCCGGTCCTGTACAAGGCGTTGAAAGTGGGGAAGAGCATCGTGGACCTGGGCCAAGCGGACGCCGAAAAGGTGTTGGGCGAAATCAAGAATGTGATGGCGGAGGAGCGGAGCGTCAAGTTGCAGTACCTGGAGGCCGTGGACGCCGGAACCCTGGCTCCGGTGAAGGAAATCAAGCCCGGCACCATGATCGCCGTGGCCGCTTACCTTGACAATGTGCGGTTGATTGACAATATTGTGATATAGATTTCCTGATAAACGAAATCCCGCCGCCCGGAGCCCGGGGGAGTCCCGCGACTTGGCGCTGGATGTGTTTTTGGTTTTAAGTTACACTGACGCCCATCTTTTCAAAGGAAAACTATGGCCAGGGTTTTCATCAAATCCAAAATTCATAAGGCCACCGTGACCCAGACCGACCTGGAATACGAGGGCAGCATCACGTTGGACACCCGGTTGATGGAGGCGGCCGATATCGCGCCTTACGAACAGGTCCACGTGCTGAACCTGAACAACGGCAACCGGCTGGAAACCTACGCCATCAAGGGCAAGCCCCATTCGGGCGTGGTTTGCCTCAACGGGGCGGCGGCCCGGCACGCGGAAAAGGGCGACCTGATCATCGTGCTGACCTACCAAAGTTTTCCCGACGCGCCCCCGGCCGGTTACGAGCCCACGGTTGTTTCGGTGACGGCGAAAAACAGGATTGTAAAAGTCAAAGGGGGGAAATGACCATGTCACTCGATCTTTTTTTGGACGACGCGGAGCTGGCGGCGCGCATCAAGGAACTCAAGAAAGAGCGCAACGCCGTGATCCTGGCCCACAGCTACGAGAGGCCGGAAGTGCAGGACATCGCCGATTACGTGGGCGATTCCCTTGAACTGTCCCGTTTGGCGGCCAAGACCGACGCGGACGTCATCGTCTTTTGCAGCGTGCATTTCATGGCGGAGACGGCCAAGATCCTTTCCCCGCAAAAGACGGTCCTCCTGCCGGCCTCGGAAGCCGGTTGTCCCCTGGCCGACATGATCACCCCGGCCCAACTGGAAGCCGAGAAGGCCCGGCACCCCGGCGCGGCGGTGGTGGCATACGTGAACTGTTCGGCGGAAATCAAGGCCCTGGCGGACGTGTGCTGCACCTCGGCCAACGCGCTGCAGGTCGTCAACTCCATGCCCCAGGACGAGGTCCTGTTCGTGCCGGACCAGCACCTGGGCCGCTGGGTCCAGAAACAAACCGAAAAGAAAATCCTCCTGTGGGCCGGCTGCTGCCCCACCCACCAAAGGATGAAGGCCAAGGACATTTTGTCCCTGAAGCAGGAGTACCCCGACGCCCTGGTGGTGGTGCACCCGGAAAGCAACGAGGACATCTGCAATATGGCGGACGCCGTGCTTTCGACTTCCCAAATGCTGCGTTATTGCCAGGCCTCGCCGGCCAAAACCTTCATCATCGGCACCGAAATGGGCCTGCTGCACCGCTTGCGCACCTCCATGCCGGACAAGACCTTCCTGCAGCCCAGCAAGGGGTTGATCTGCCCCAACATGAAGATGACCCAGTTGGAGGACGTTTACGAGTCCTTGAAGGAACTGGTGCATCCCATCGAGATCCCCGAACCCATCCGCCTCAAGGCCTTGAAGTCGCTGGACGGCATGCTGGCGGCGGTCCCCAACAAGTAGGGCGGTTGGGCGCGGGGAACCGGCCCCGGGAGCCCTTTGGTTCTTAAAAGTCGATGTGCCTGCGAGCCCCATGAAAAAAGAAAAAGCC
>JAICXI010000370.1 GCA_025980505.1 bacterium
AGCCTGGAGAGAGAAGGAAGAAAGCGGGCTTTCCGTTCCCCGGCCCCATGGAAAGCATAAGCCGTGCCGGTTCCAAACCTTGGAAAGCTTGCCTTTCGGTGCCGGGCCCGGTCCAAAAGGGTTATTTCCACTTAATTGTCGGGGAATAAGGACAAGCTCCGCTCCCGGTTGAATCGACGACAATCCCACCGCTATACTCACCCCATGAAACCTTTAAAACCCGGCCGTTTTGTCACCATTGAAATGCCCATCATGTCCTTTGAGACGGATTTCGTGGGCATCGTGAACAACACCGAATTCATCCGCTTCCTGGAGCGGGTGCGCTACGCCCTGGCCAAAAAATACGGTTTTTCCTTCAAGCAGATCCGCTCCACCAAGCTTTGGACCGTTATGGCCCGCGTGGAGGTCAATTACCACTCGCCGGCCCGTTTTGAGGACGTAATGTTGGGCACGGGCTGGGTGGAGAAGGTCGGGAGCAGCTCCCTGACCCTGGGTTATGAATTCCACCTGAAGGGCAAGAAACGGCTGGTCGCCGACGCCCGGCAGGTTTTGGTCTTCGTGAACCAGGAACTCAAACCCACGCCCATCCCGGATTCCATCCGCAAAAAACTTTGATTTCCCGGCAAAATGCCTCCGGGTATGTCCTTGCCAAGCCGACTTTTCAGCGGTATTTTAACGCTCTAGCCGAAGCGTTTTACGGATTGCTCAAAAGGTTTTGAGCTTTTCTTTCGATCCATTCGGTTGGATCAACTCCCTTCCCCGGTTGAGATTCGCTTTTTTAAGGATGAATGCATGCCAGCCAAGATGACCAACAGCGGCCTTCAGGAACAATTGATGGCCTTGAACAAGATCGGGATCGCCCTTTCCCGGGAGCAGGACCTCAACCAGCTTTTAACCCTCATCCTCACCGAAAGCCGCTTGTTTACCAGCGCCGAAGCGGGCAGCCTTTACGTGCGCGAAGGCGAGCAGTTGCGCTTCTCCGTCACCCAAAACGACCTGTTGGAAGTCCGCCGCAAGGCCGAACTGAAGGCCCAAAAGAGGCCCCTGGAAGTGGCGCCGTCCAACTTCACGGGTTTTTACGTTTCCTTGGACAAGGGTTCGCTGGCCGGTTATGTGGGCGTGACGGCCAAGGTGCTGAACATCGCGGATGCCTACAAGATCCCCGCCAGCAAGGAATATAAGTTCAACCGGTCCTTCGACGAGAAGAACAACTACCGTACCAAGAGCATGTTGATCGTGCCCATGAAGGACGCCTCGGGCAACGTGGTGGGCGTGATCCAGCTCATCAACGCCCACAAGGGCAAAGCCATCGTGCCCTTCGACAAGCATTTCGAGAACCTCGTCCTTTCCCTGGCCAGCCAGGCGGCCATCGCCATCCGCAACGCCATGTTGACCCAGGAATTAAAGGAAGCCTACCTGGACACCATCTTCCGCCTGTCCGTGGCGGCCGAATATAAGGACGACGACACGGCGGCCCATATCCACCGCATGAGCCGCTATTCGGCCATCCTGGCCGAGGCCCTCGGTCTTTCGACCCCCGAGGTGGAAAACGTCCGCTATGCCTCGCCCATGCATGACATCGGCAAACTGGGCGTGCCCGATTCCATCCTGTTGAAACCCGGCAAGCTGACGCCGGCCGAATTCAAGGAAATGCAGAACCACACGATTTTCGGCGCCAAGATCCTGGAAAATGCCAAGGCCGAGCTGCTCAAGGTTTCCGAGCAGATCGCCTTCACCCACCACGAGAAATGGGATGGGTCGGGCTACCCGAGGGGCCTCAAGGGCGAGGCCATCCCCCTGTGCGGCCGCATCGTGGCCCTGGCCGACGTGTTCGACGCCTTGACCAGCAAACGCTGCTACAAGCCCGCCTTTTCGCTGGAAGAGTCCATGAAGATCATCAAGGAAGGCACGGCCCGGCACTTCGACCCCAAGATCGTGCAAGCCTTCAATAACAGCATTGAAAAAATCCTCGCGGTAAAGGCCCAATTCAGCAACGGATAAGCCGAGGGCGATGAAAATCAAGGATCGAAAAAAGCCAACGAATTCCGTTGGCTTTTTTTTTGGGAATGGCTTCAATAGGGCTTGAAGAGGGAAAGGGGTGGAATATGGGCCTTTGGGGGACGTGGCAGCTTTACGCTTTGGGGTCGGCTTTTTTCGCGGCCTTGACGGCTTTATTCGGGAAAATCGGCGTCATGGAGATCAATTCCAACCTGGCCACTTTCATCCGCACCGTGGTGATCCTGGCCTTGATCGGAACGGTGGTTTCGGCCAACCACCAGTGGCAGAAGCTGGAATCCCTCTCGCGGCACGGGGTATTGTTCCTGGTCCTTTCGGCGGTGGCCACCGGCTTTTCCTGGCTTTGCTACTACCGGGCCCTGCAACTGGGGCCGGTTTCAAAAGTGGCGCCGGTGGACAAATTAAGCGTGGCGCTCGCCATGGCCTTGGGGATAGTCTTCCTGGGGGAGAGCCTGTCCTTCAAGGCCCTCCTGGGCGGCCTCCTGGTGGCGGCCGGCGCGGTCCTAATGGTTTTAGCCTGAGGGCGGAAAGGAGCGGCATGGAAAAATATTTCATCATTTCGGCAGGCGCCGTCGGCGGGGCCCTTTGCCGCTATTGGATGGGTCTTTGGGTGGCCGATAAGATGGGGACCCACTTCGCCTATGGAACCCTCATCATCAACCTGATCGGCTCCTTCGTGCTGGGGTTTTTTCTCGCCATGAACCTGGACCGGGGGCTGTTCACGCCCAACGCCCGTTTCCTGGTGGCCGTGGGCTGGTGCGCCTCCTTCACGACTTATTCCACCTTCAGCTGGGACACCTTCCGGTACA
>JAICXI010000502.1 GCA_025980505.1 bacterium
AACATCGTGCCCGTGCGGCCGAAACCCGTGGCCACCTCGTCCAGGATCAAAAGCACGTCCTGTTGGTCGCAAAGCCTCCGCACGGCTTTCAGATAGCCCCAGGGATGCGCCAGCATGCCGCCCGCGCCCTCCATCAAGGGTTCCATATGGACCGCGGCCAGCCGGGAACCGTATTTTCGGAAAACCGCCTCGGCTTCCTTGACGCAATCCGCCAGCCACCTTTCATTGGAAACCTTCCGGCTGGGATAGTCGTGGGGGCTTTTCACTTTCAAGGTCTTGAAAAGCATGGGCCCGAAGATGCCGTGGAAAAGGTCGATGCCGCCCAGGCTCACCGACCCGATCGTGTCCCCGTGGTAGCCTTCCCGCACGGTCAGGAACAGGTTCCTTTTCGGACGGGCCGGCTTCGCCTGCTGCCAGTACTGGAAGGCCATCTTGGCCGCGATCTCGTTGGCCTCGGAACCGGAATCGGAGTAGAAGACCCTCGCCAGCCCCTCGGGCGCCAGCTTCACCAGCTTTTCGGCCAGCAGGATGGCCGGCTCGTTGGAGGCGCCCAACAGGGTGGAATGGGCGATCTTCTTGAGCTGCTTTTCAATGGCCCTGTCGATTTCAGGCACTTGGTGCCCATGCACGTTGCACCAGAGTGAGGACACGCCATCCAGGTATTTCCGGCCCCGGGCGTCGTAGAGGAAGGTTCCCTTGCCCCGGGTGACGATGGTCGGGTCCGGGTCCCTTTCCCACTCCGCCTGCTGGGTGAAGGGGTGCCAGAGGTATTTCTTGTCCTTGGCCGCGAGTTTGCGGTGGTTCATTTCTTATCCGTCATTGCGAGGCCCCGAAGGGGCCTTGGCAATCCCAGTCCGTTTTAAAGCCTTTCGTACAAATCCGCCCATTCCCTATTGAACCTCCGGATCAGTTTGAGTTTTGCGGTCCGTCCCCAACTTTTGATCTGTTTTTCACGGGTGATTGCGGATTCCGGCGTCTCGAACACCTCATAGTAAACCAACTTGTTCAAGCCGTATCGCTTGGTAAAACCATCGGCTCATTTTTGCTTATGTTGCCAGACACGTTTCCTCAGATCACTCGTGACACCGGCATAGAGTGTCCTATTGTGCTCGTTGGCCAGGAGGTAGACATAATAGTAGCGGATCATGAAAACCCCAAGAATTCCGCTGAGATTCCCACGGCCCAAATCGACCCTATCGGGTCTGGGCCTCGGAATGACGGATCAAACGAACGGCAGCCCCAATTTCCCCAAATCCCGGGCCAGCAGGTCCAGGTCCGTCCGGTACCGGGGGTTGAACTTCACCGGGCCGTAAACCCGCGCGCCCGACAGATTCCGTAGGACCCGGACGTTGGTCCTTTCCGAAAGCTCTTTTCCCTTGTAGCCGTTCACCACCACGCCCAGGACCTCGACCTTCCGCCGGCGGAGGGCCTCCAGGGTCAGCAAAGTATGGTTGATCGTCCCCAAACCGGCCCGGGCCACCACCAGTGCCGGAAGCCTCCACTTCACGGCCCAATCCACCGCCAGAAAACCCGGGGCAATGGGCACCAGG
>JAICXI010000449.1 GCA_025980505.1 bacterium
AATACATCAATGTTTCAGCTTGTTCCGGGGTGACGGCCAGGGTCACGGTGCTGTAGCCGGAATCGGATGCGCCGTTGGAGGTGTTCGGATTGGAGCGGGCCTGCGGACCCGCGCTGAGTTTTTGGCCGACGGCCAGGACCGTTAGGTTTTGAAAAACGAAGGAAGTGATCTCCCGCTTGTTGGAATCAACCTTGGTCAGGATATCCACGTGGTTACCGGGGCGGATCAGGCCGCCGACACCGCTTGTTTCGCCGACTTCCAAGGTATAGGCGCGGCGGCCCGGGCTCAGCGCCAAGGCCAGCGATTCTTCACCCAGCCCGAATTTATTGGAGAGAATCTGCTCGCCCGCCGAAATGTTCACCAAGGTCATCAGGCCTTCCACGTCCCTGGGTTCACGGATGGCACTGGGGCTGACGTAAGATTCGGGGATGGATTTTTTCCCGACGCAATCGGCGGTCAGGAAACAGCCTGCCGGTATGAACCGGGAGGCCACCAGGACTTCCACGGGCGTTGTCTTTTTCTCCATCTCGGCCGCCTGCCGGTAAAGGACCAGGAAAGCCACCCCCCCGCAGAGGAGCCCCGCGGCAAGCGCCAGCATTGAATTTCGGTTCATCTTTGAAACCTCCACAAGTTTTAACGGCCGAAGCGCACCAGCGTCCACCATTCCTGGGCCCCGTCCCGGGCCACGACGGCCAAGAGCCGGTCCTTTCCCTTGGAAAGGGAGTAAGTTTCCCTGCCGTCGTCTTTCCGCCAGAGCCTGGCTTGGAAACCCTGGCTTGCGCAGAGCCGGCCGAAATCGCCGGGCACCCCCTTTCGGCCGGGCCTGGAAACCAAGGCCACCTCGAAATTCCTCAAGCTTTGGCAATAGAACCTTTGGGCGTCGGCGGGCGGGAGGAGCGGGAAATCCCAGTTCGCGCGGGCCCGTTGGGGGTTGAAGGCCGCGTCGGGTATTTCGCTGGTCCAGCCGTAGGTTTCCCCCTCGCGGCGCGGTTCCCATAGCCCCAAGGTCTTGTAGGAGCCCTTTTTTTGAAAAACCACCACTTGTAAACGGGAAGGAAGGTCGGAATCTTCGGCGGCCGCTCCGAGGAGCGCGGGCGCCAAATCGATGCCGTCCCGGGTGGGTCGCCATCCCTGGGATTGAAAGGCCTCCGTAATAACGGGCAAAAGATCCTTGAGGCGGCCTTCGTTCCGCCATATCTCGGTGTCCTGCCTTTCGCCGTTGATCCGGGTTTGAAACCGGCCGATGATTTGGGGGGCGTATCGGGCGGGGGAGAAGATCAGGGCCCAGGAAACGACGGAAACGGTGCAGAGGACCCAAAAAAGAAAAGTTAACCAAAACCAATTTCGTTTCATGGGTTATTCCGTCCCCGGGTATTTCAAGGCGGCCAGTTCGGTTTGAAAGGGGACACCCCCGGGAAAAAGCAGGCCCCCCAGGGGCGCGGCCTTATAGTTGACGCCCACCACCCACCGTTGGCCGGAATAACCCCAAAAGAAGGACTTGATCTTGGCGACAAAAGGGTCCAGGGGTCCCGCCGCGTTCAGGAAACTCCGCCCGATGAGGGAACTTGTGGCCGAGGGGACGACTTTCAACGTCGCCCGGTCGAAGTAACGCTGGTCCGGCCCCAATTGGGCCCAGATGGCGCCGGCCAAATCGGGGGAATCCAGGGTCCCGGCGGCATAACGGCGGGCGGCTTGGCCGCAGGCATGATCAAAAGAAGTTTTGGCCGTGAACAGGAAGAAGAATTGAATCATGCCGGCGGTCATCAGGAACAGGAGGGAGAGGGACAAGAGCATTTCCACCATGGCTTGGCCCCTTTCCGCCCTCGTCCATTGGAAGGGGCTCATGGTTGGGGCACCCGGTTGAAAAGATCCGAAAAAGACGGCAACCCGTTGGCGGAAGCCCATTCCCCGGCCCTTTTCCGGATGTCCGCCAGGCCGGCCATGAGGTCGGGCCCCACGGGAATGAGTTGCGCCCGATAGGAAGGCGCTTCCAGGTCCCAGGCGGCTAAGCCGTCGCCTTCCAGGCAAATTTCACCCAGGGTTTGTAAATCGGTGGAACCCGTACCCCGGCTTTGAACCGGAGCGGGATAATGGGAATAAACCAGGAAGGTATGATTCGGCGGGTCATCCCGA
>JAICXI010000495.1 GCA_025980505.1 bacterium
CCTGGACCATCACGCGGGGGACGCCGGCGCCGCAGGCCGCCGGCAAGATCCATTCCGACATCGAGCGGGGCTTCATCCGGGCGGAAGTGTATTCCTACGACGACCTGATCGCGGCGGGTTCGACGGCCAAGGCCCGGGAAGCCGGCAAGTTGCGCATCGAGGGCAAGGAATATGTCATGCGGGACGGCGACGTGGTGCATTTCCGGTTCAATGTTTAAGGACCCCCGGAAAAAACAAAGGGCATTGAACGGCCAAGGACACTCCGCCCACCAGGAAAGATAAGAAGACCGGCGCCTTTTCAGCCGCATCCAACGCGAAGAGGCAAAGGAAACCGGAGGACTTCCGACACCGGATCGTCCGGGGTTTTGCTTTGGATCCGGTTTTTTTCCTAATAACGCGCTTTCTTGGCATCTTCGCGCTGGAAGCGCGTTTTCTTTAGTCTGAGCCATCCCAGGATTGAATCGATTGGGAATGAAAACCTCTTTCGGCTCCTTCCGGGAAGCGGCCTAAGGAATAAGGTTTTCGTCCGTCCGCGGTGCGGGTGGGTTTCCCGTTGGGAAAGGCAGGGTCGGCCCCGGCGCGTAGCCCCGGTTCTGGAGGAACGGCGCCGAATCCAGGAAGGCGCCCTGGTCCGGCTTCGGCTTTCCCGGGATCTCAAAGTAATACCAGGTGTCGTTGATCCGGCCGGAAGGCCGGGCCCCGCTCAACCAGCCGGTGGCGATGGGCAGGGTTGGGGGGTAAAAAACCGGGGCCAGTTGAAAGAAGGAAACGTTCACCGCGTAAACCGAGCCGGCCCGGGGACCCGTTAAATCCCCCTCCCGCCAGGGCTCCCAGTCCAACCCGTAGGCCGTGGGGTCCACCCCGCCGAAGTAAGCCAACTTGACTTTCTTCCAACCCCTTTGACGGGCGGTTTGGGCGAGCCGGCCCAGGTCCTGTCCGATATCCAAGTTGGAGTCACCCAGCCAGGAAAATTTCCTTTCGGAAGGCACCAGCTCATTGAAGTAACTGATGGAGTGGGGAAAGTTCAAGCCGACGCTGGCCGCCTGGAACAAGGCCAGGCCCGCCAGCAGGAGCTTCCAGGCCGCCCCTTGGCCGGCCCTTTCCCAGAGCCACCCGGCGGCTTGGGCGGCCATGAGGATGAAAAAGGGGTAGGCCGGCAGCAGATACCGGACCCCCAAATCCTGGACCGGGACGATGGCCGCGAAGAAAAGCAGGCCCGGGACCCACTGCCAGGCGGGAAACCGGATCTTCCGCAGGGCCGCCAGGACCAGGCCCGTTGCCAGGAGGGCCAGGAAGGGCAGGGGGCTTTTCAGGAGAAAGGCCACGGGAAAGTAAGCCCAGTGGTTTTGATACCTTCCACGCAGCCCCTGATAAACATCCCATGCGCCGCCAAGGTATTAGATATCGCCGTCCCAGTTTCACCAACGCTAAAGTAAAATCGTGCCACAGCAATGAATACCACGGCGAAGACGAGCTCGGCCGTTGCTCGCTTTAAATACCCCACTCAAACTATCCCGAGATCCTTTCATCCCAGGCAGAACCAGGACCCTGAACGCGGTTCATTTAGCTATCCCACTTCTTGGCCTCGACACC
>JAICXI010000441.1 GCA_025980505.1 bacterium
CTCCCTCCGGTTGTCCAAACTCAAAGGCGTGCGGGAAGTGGTTTTCGATTGAAGGGAATTTCCAGCCCAACGCCTTAAACTTTTGGGGGTTTGACCGGCTTTCTTGACGGGCCGGGGGGCGCGGTGAGTGAAAAGGGCCCGAGTTTAAAATTTGGAATTCACGATCCTAACGGACTTTAAAGGTGCGCGGATGAGCGTCTTGCCGAGGAACGACAATTCAAACCCCGAAGCCCCCCTGGAGACAAGGGAGGCCGCCGAATTGGCCCAGGCCCCCCTGGAAGCCCTGGGCAAGGGCGCCCGGGAATTCCAGCTGGGCAACCTGACCTTGAACGGCCGGGTCTTCCTCGCGCCCATGGCCGGCTACACGGACACGGCTTTCCGCCGCCTGGCCCGGCGTTACGGCGCGGCCATGGTGGTGACCGAGATGGTGAGCTCCCGCGCCTTGATCGAAGGCAGCGACAAGACCAACGACCTGATGGAGTTCACCGAGCCCGAAAGGCCGGTGGGGGTCCAGCTTTTCGGCGGCGACCCCGCCATCATGGGCGAGGCGGCGGCCAGGGTGGCCGGGGAAGTCAACCCCGACGTGATCGACATCAATTTCGGCTGCCCGGTGGGGAAGATCCTGAAATGCGACGCGGGCGCCGCCGTCCTGAAGGAACCCCAAAGGGCCGGGTGGATCGTGGAGGCCATGGTGAAGGCCACGAAAGGCAAGGTGCCCATCACGGTCAAGACCCGCGCGGGTTACGACGCCATGGACAACGCGGTGTTCGAGGTGTTGGAAGCGGTTCAATCGGCGGGCGCCTCGGCCCTGGCCGTGCACGCCCGCACCCGGAACCAGATGTTCGAGGGCAAGGCCAATTGGGAAGTCATCGCCCGGCTCAAGGAAAGGGCCAAGATCCCCATCATCGGGAACGGCGACGTGAAATCCGCCGAGGACGCCTACCAGCTGTTCCGTGAAACCAACTGCGACGGCATCATGATCGGGCGGGGCAGCATGGGCGCGCCCTGGATTTTCGAGGAAATCAACCACTACCTGGAGACGGGCAAGCCCCTGAAGGCCCCTTCGCTGAAATTCCGCTTGGGCGTGGCCCTGGAACAGCTGCGGTGCTCCATCGAAGTCAAGGGGGAAAGGCTGGGGCTGCTGGAGATGCGCAAGCACCTGACCCATTACCTGAAGGGGTTCGAGGGGGCCCGGGAACTGAGGCAAAAGCTTTTGACTTCCGACGATGCGGGATGGGTGATGAAGTCGTTGGAGGAGATTTACCGATCCTTGCCGGAAGGCGCCTTGGTTCCTGTGAACGTTTGATCCCCGTGGAGTTTTAAAAGCACCCTCACCCCGCCCTCTCTCCTCAAGGGAGAGGGGGATAGGCCCGGACGCCGCCGTTCCATTCCTCCCGCCCCTTGGGGGGGAGTGGGCGAGGGGTGAAGAAAATCTTAAGGCGTAACCCTTGGAATCCTTCCTCTACTCCATCGACGTGGCGGTTTTCCGCTGGATCAACGAAGGCTGGTCCGGCCCCTTCCTCGACGGCTTTTTCGCCTATGTCACCGACATCCGCCATTACTGGCCGGCCATACTGGTTCTCTGCCTCTATTGGCTCTGGAAGGGCGGCCCCAAAGGGCGATGGCTGGTCGCCAGCCTGGTGGTGGCCCTGTTCCTGTCCGACCAGGGTTCCAGCCACGTCCTGAAGTTCCTGGTGCAGCGCATCCGGCCCTGCAACGCCCTGGACGGGGTTCTGACGCCGGTGGGGAAAAGCGGAGCCTTTTCCTTCCCCTCCAGCCACGCCTCCAACATGGGATCCTCCATGTTCCTTCTGTCCATGGCCTTCCGGCCCTGGACCCCGCTTTTCATCCTGATCGCGCTCCTGGTGGGGTTATCCCGCATTTACCTGGGACTGCATTATCCCTCGGATGTCCTGGGCGGCTATGCCTTCGGGCTCCTGGTGGGCTATGGCGTCTGGCTGGGCGTTGGGAAATTGAAAAACCTGACGACAAGTCCAAAAACCAAAAGAAAAAAACCTGTTCACCCCAGAGGTACAGGGGCAGGGCAACGGTTTTTACCCTTTTGAACTTTGGCGACCGTCCAAACCATCATTCCCCCTATCCCCTTTTTCAAAGGGAACTATATACTTAGGTTCCTTGGCTTTTCCGTCGTTGCGGGGAATGACCGCCGGATAGGCGGGCGCGTGCACGGCAC
>JAICXI010000311.1 GCA_025980505.1 bacterium
CCCAAAAGGGGAGGGCTCCCGCCTCCCGGCCGGGGCCCGGGGGGAAGGGCCCCCGGTGCCATCCAAGCCGAAGCCAAGGAGGCGGGGGCTTCGGCGCCTTTCCACCCCTGCCTGGATGGAAGAGGGGGAAAGGGGGATCCGGCCTTCCTTTTGTCAGGCGAGGTCGAAAAACAGGATTTCGGTCGGCTTTTGGGCCCGGAAGGAAACGGACCTTTCACGGATAAAACCCGCCCCGTCCCCGGCCTGAAGGAGAAGCCCGTTCAAGTGGATTTCGCCCTGGACCACGTGAAGCCAGGCCTTTCGGCCGGGTTTCAGCTCGTGGATCATGTGGTTCCCCCTTTGAATGAGAGTGGAGTACATTTGGACGTCCTGTTGGATTTTAAGCGAGGCCTCCTTTCCGTCGGGGGAGGCGATGAGTTTCAGGACCCCCTTGCGGTCGGCGCGGGTGAAGAATTTCTTTCTCCCGCCCTTTTCCAACAAACCCACGGCGGGTGTGAATCCGCTTTGGAAGACATGGGCGTTGTCGGAGGGTGAGGCGTTGAAGGTGTATTGCTTGGCGCCCGGGGTGGCATTGGCCTGGAGGAAATCCCCCGATTCCATCAACCCGGTCTTTCCCAAGGGGCCGTTGCAGATAATCACGCCTTCCCGCACATAGGTCACCACCACCGTATCCTGGCGGGTATGGAGGATGAACGCCCTGCCGGGGGAAAGCACTTCCTCGTTGAGGATCTTGAGCGCGCCGAATCCCTTTTGCAGGGGATCGGCCTTGTTTTCCCAATCGAAAGTCATCCAAGTGGTTTGGCCCTCGAGGGTGACGTGGCGGCGCTCACCCGACCTTCTCACGGTAATCATTTGGCTCCCCCCGGACGCCGTTCCGCCCGTTCCTCCAAGGAACAAGCGGTCCCTTTGGCGTTTCCCGGGCCCTGGGTCAGGATTTTCCGGCCCCCGCGTCGATCTTCAAAACCTGGCGGATTTTTTGCTTGAGAAGGTCCATCCGGAACGGTTTTTGAAAAAAAGTCTCCACGTTGTCGAAGCCTTTTTTATGGAAATCCTCCTCCATCCCGTCGTACCGGCCGGAAACCACGATCACCGGCAGTATCGGAAAATCATGTTTGAGGATGGGCAATAATTCCAGGGCGTTCATCGTTTCCATCTGAACGTCGGTGATGAACAGGTCCACCGGCGCCTCATGCAACTCCGCCAGGGCGCGGGCGCCGCTTTCCGCCAGGATCAACTTGTATCCCTCCGCCGACAGGGATTTTTCGTAGACTCTGCGCAACCCCGGATTGTCTTCCGCCACCAGAATCGTGTAATCGGAACATTTCATCAAAAACCTCCCAATCGTTTTGTCGCCCGTCAGGACCCGCCCCCGAAGGATGCGCGAAACGGGTTTTCAAAGCCGGCGGGCCGTCCAAGGAAGGGTCAACCGGCCTGGTCTTCGCTCCTATCCAGGACCTCGCGGACGCGCTTCGCCAGGCTGTCGTTCGAAAAGGGCTTCTGGATCAGGTGGATGGAAGGGTCGATTTTTCCCTGCTGGGACAACACTTCCAACGGGTAGCCGGACATGAAGAGGACGCTGATTTCCGGCCTGGTTTTCTTCAACTCCTGGGCCAATTCCTTGCCGTTCATCTTGGGCATGACCGTGTCGGTCAATAAAAGCTGGATGGGTTCCTTGAAATTCAAGGCCGTTTGGACCGCCTCAGCGCCGTTACCGGCCTGCAGGACGCGGTAACCGTACTTTTCCATGGTGCGCACCATTATTTTCCTCAAGGGTTCTTCATCCTCCGCCACCAGGACGGTTTCGACGCCCTTGACGGCGGGGGCCACGCGCCTGGGTTTGGGGGCCGGCACACCCGCTTCGTTCACGGCGGGAAAATAAACGGTAAAGATGGTTCCCATTCCGATGCTGCTGTAAAGCCATATGTATCCCCCCCATTGATGGACGATTCCGTAAACCGTGGCCAAGCCCAGCCCGGTTCCCTTGTCGCCCTTCGTGGTGAAAAAGGGCTCGAAGACGTTCTTTTGGGTCCTCTCATCCATGCCCGTACCCGTGTCGGTCACCGAAAGGCCCACGTAGGAGCCGGGGGGGATCTTAAGTTCCTGGACCTCCAGGACCTCGGTGGTTTCAATGTTTTTGGTGGTGACCAGCAGCTTCCCGCCCCTGGGCATGGCGTCCCGGGCGTTCAGGACCAGGTTCAGGATGATCTGCTGGATTTGCCCGGGATCGGACTGGATGCATTTCAAGTCCTTGTCCTGGACGATGGAGAAATCAATGGAAGCGTCGATCAGGCGCTTGAACATCCGGCTCATTTCAGTGCTTAATTCATTCAGGTTGACCCGTTGGGGTTGGGACACCTGTTTCTTCCCGAAAGCCAGCAGTTGTTTGGTCAATTCCGCACCGCGGTGGACGGCGATTTTGATTTCCTCCAATTCGGCCAGGTGGGGATCGCCCGGCGGAAAAGCTTCCCTGAGGAAATCGCTGTTGCCCTCGATCACGTTCAAGAGGTTGTTGAAGTCGTGGGCCACGCCCCCGGCCAAACGGCCTATGGCGTCCATTTTTTGGGAAAACCGCGTTTGCTCTTCCTGCTTTTTCAGGGCCTCCTGGGCCTGCTTTTTCTCCGTGATATCCCTTGAAATGGCCGAGACGCCCACGATCTTCCCCAGGGGATCCTTGATCGGGGATAGGGTGACGGCCACTTCGATGAGGTCCCCGTTCCTTTTCAACATCACGGTCTCATGATTCGAGATGTTCTCCTCCTTGGTGGCCAGGGTCCTCAATTTCTCCATCTCTTCCCGCCGGTCCGGGGGAACGAGGAGGGACGTTGACTTTCCAAGGATTTCCTCCGAATGGTACCCGAGCATGGATTCGGCGCCGCGGTTCCAGCCGAAAATCCGGCCCTCCAAATCGCTTCCGACGACGGCATCGGAGGTTTGCTGCAAAATGGCCGCCAATTGGGACTGGACTTCCTCGGCTTTGCGGCGTTCGGTGATGTCCAGGGCCATTCCGATGCTGCCCAGGAGGTTTCCCTCCGAATCCCGCATGGGGGTGACGTACCATTCGCACAGGATGGTCTTGCCGTCCTTTCGGCGGTGCTCCGAGACTTCCCCCTGGATCGTGACATCGCCCTTTTGGAGGCGCTTAAAGCTGGCTTCCGCCCGGGACAAGTCGGAAGGGACCGCAATGGTGTCTTCGAGCTTCTTGCCGGCCACTTCCTTGAAGAAATAACCGAAGGTCCGTTCGGCGGCCGGGTTCCAATAGGTGAAGTGGTTGTTGTGGTCGGCGAGGACGCAGGCGATGGGCAGGCAATCCATCTGCATTTGGAGCTTCTCCAGGAGCCCGGCCTTTTCGGATTGAAGGATGGCCTTCACGGCATTCGCCCGCTCGCTCTCGGTGACGTCGCGGGCGATGACCGCGCCTTGTGTCACCTTGCCCGTGGCA
>JAICXI010000037.1 GCA_025980505.1 bacterium
CACCATATACCAGAGGTCGATGATGAAAAGGTGGTCCAGGGCGAAGCGCGTCCGGTACGGCCAAAGGATCATGGTGCCCCAGGAAGTGCACCAATCCAGCAGGATATGGGCGGTCACACCCAGGAGCGCCATGGCCCAAAGGGCCTTGAAGGCGGCCCCGTCTTTTTTCCGCCGCACCAGCCCCCAAGCCGCCCAAGCCGCCAAAAGGGACATGGGCGCGAGCCCCAACAGCGAATGGGTGAAACCCCGGTGCAAGGTGAGGTAAGCCGTCTTGTCCCAGATCGAGGGCACCACGTCGATGTCGGGGATCAGGCTTCCGAAAAGGCAGGCTATAACCAATCCCCGCTTCCGGGAGGGGTTGGCGCGGCCCAAGAGGGTTCCAGCCAAGGCGTGGGTCAGGTCGTCCATGACCGCATTCTAGCAGGCGTCTTTTCCAAAGGGCTACCTTGGAAAGGCTTTTGTCGGTTTGTATGACAATGGCCATTGCATTCGAATTTCTTTTCCCTTTCAATACCCTCCGCTTGAGAAATTCCGCGAAAGGCGGCAACCATGAAAGTTCTTTTGATCGGCGGCACGGGCCTTATTTCCACGGCTATCGTGAACCAACTGGTGGAGCGTGGGGATGAAGTCACGGTTTACAACCGGGGCGTCACACCCCGGCGCATCCCCAAGGCCGTCCGGGAGATCAAGGGCAACCGGTGGGATTACCCCGCCTTCGAGAAACAAATGAAGGGCCTTGAGTTCGACGCGGTCATCGACATGGTGGCCTTCGCCCCGGAAAACGCCGAATCCATCCTGCGGGCCTTCCGGGGCAACGTGCGGCACATCGTGGTTTGCTCCACGGTGTGCGTTTATGGAGGGCCCATGACCCGGCTGCCCGCCACCGACGACGAGCCCCACCGGCCCGTGACCGACTACGGCCGCAACAAGTCCAAGATCGAATCCACCCTTCTTTCCGCCGACGGCAAGGACGGCCTCCACACCACCGTGATCCGGCCTTCCTATACCACGGGCGAAGGCGCCGAATACCCGGGCCTGTTCTTCGACAACAGCCTTCCCAACCGCTTGAGGAAGGGCCTGCCCATCATCGTGATGGACGACGGCAGGGCCGCCTGGGCCGTGGCCCATGTTTCCGACGTGGGACGGGCCTTCGTGAACTCGCTGCTGAACCCCAAGGCCTTCGGGCAGGCTTACCACGCAACCAGCGACGAGCACACCACCTGGGACGGCGTTTACGAGGCCATGGCCAAGGCTGTGGGCGGCAAGTTCAATCCCGTCCACATCCCCACCGAGTGGCTTTACAGTCAGGCGCCCCGGCGCAGCTTGGGGGTGAAGTACATTTACCAATATCCTTCCATCTTCGACAACACCAAGGCCAAGCGGGACCTGGGTTTCCAGACCACCGTGCCCCTGGCCGAAACCTGGCGCCGGCAGTTCGAGTGGATGGAACAGGCGGGCCGGACCCAGGAGGTGGAGGAGGACCGTTTCGAGGACGTCATGGTCGAAGCCTTCCAAAAGAACCGCAAGCCGGAACTTCCCGAGGGGATGGACTTCAACCCCTGGGGGAACAACACCACGAATTAAAGGTTCCGCTCAAAGGCCTTTTCACCGCCCAGGCACCAAGAACGGCCAAGAGTTCCTAACGAAATTTCTTTTTTCAATCGTTGCGAGGACGTGAACCCGATAGGGTTCGGTTACGACCGCGGCGATCGCCGCAGGGACCTCCAAGGAACAAGGTTGGATCACCCCCCCTCCCCCGAAAGGCCCTCACCGGCCCCCCTCTGGCCCTCAAAGCCAAGGCCAAGAGGAAGAGGAGGATGGGAGCTCCTTCTGCCTCGACGGATTCGACAAAGCTCACCTTCCGGGAAGAAGCATGGGATGAGGGTGCCGTTCCTAACCCGCTTTACCTGCGACAGGATTCACAGGCCAAAGCCCGGGATGACGTCGAGGTTTTGTTGCAGGCCCTAAGGGTTCAACCATTAACAAAAGTAAAACCCGATTTATTGATTATGCTTTTCGGGGTGCCCTTGGTACCTTGGTGCTTCAAACCATCGTTGAATTCGGAGGTTTTATGCCCTCTTCCATCCGGGCCCTTTTGCTTGATATCGGCGGAGTCCTCCTGACCAACGGCTGGGACCGCACCAGCCGCAAACAGGCGGCCGTGACCTTCGGTTTCGATTACGCCGAAATGGACGAACGGCACCACCTGACCTACGACACCTATGAGTCGGGCAAGATCAGCCTGGACACCTACCTGGACCGGATCGTCTTCTTCGAGGATCGGGCCTTCACCCGGAACCAGTTCAAGGCCTACATGTTCGCCCAATCCCAGGCCTACCCGGACATGATCGACTACTGCAAGGCCCTGAAAACCGTCCATCACTTGAAGGTGGGCGTGGTCAGCAACGAAGGCCGGGAGCTGACCGAGTACCGCATCCAAAAGTTCCAGTTGGGGTCTTTCGTGGACTTCTTCGTGGCGTCCAGTTTCGTGCACCTCCGCAAACCCGACGAGGACATCTACCGGCGGGCCCTGGATATGGTCCAGGTGCGCCCCGATCATTGCGCCTACGTGGACGACCGGCGCTTATTCGTGGAAGTCGCTGGAAAGCTGGGCATGGCCGCCATTCACCACAAAAGCCTGGACTCCACGCGAAAAGCCCTGGAAGATCTGGGCCTGGTCCTGAAATAAGGCCTTGTGAAATCTTGACATTTCAATAAGGTGAATTAGACTATCCCTCCCCCGGTAACCTTATTTCGGGGGTTTTTGCTTTAAATTCGTAACTTCTAACTCATAATTCCCAACTCCCGGCCGCCTTGGGCCGGGCACATTCCCCGGTAGCTCAATGGTGGAGCATGCGACTGTTAATCGCAGGGTTGTTGGTTCGAGTCCAACCCGGGGAGCCATCATCGAACCTGACCCTCCCAAAAAGAGGGTTGGGTTTTTTTCTAAGCAGTGATGAGAAATCCCACGAAAAACAGCCACAGGTAACGAAAAAATAACTGTCCCCAGCCAAGGCCGTGGCGGCGGGTCTCAACGAAGCCTTTGGGACCAAGATGACGGCCAACCACATCAGCCAAATGACCAACGCCTTGGAACCGACATTGCGGGAGTGGGAGAAAAAGCCCTTGCCCGCCGGGATCCAGTACCTGTACCTGGACGCCCTTTACTTGACGGTGAAACGGCAGGAATGTGGGGTCAAACAGGCCTTGTTGGTGGCAATCGGAGTGGACGGCCAGCTCAAACGGCACTTCCTGGGGTTCCTGCTGGGGGACCGGGAAAGCGAGGCTTCCTGGACGGCCTTGGTGGAAGACCTCTTGAAGCGCGGGTTGGACCGCCAAGCCTTGAGGATGGTGGTTTCGGATGCCCACGGTGGAATCCTGGCGGCAGTGAAAAACCGTTTAGGAGTGACCCACCAGCTTTGTGTGGTGCACAAGATGAAAAATGTCCGGTTCCGGGTGGCCTGGAAGGATCAAAAGGCCTTCATGGCGGACTTCAAGGCGGTGTATTGGGCCGCAAGCCGGGAAGAGGCCTTGGTGGCCCTGGGGAGCCTGAAGGCCAAGTGGTCCAAGACCTACCCCAAGGCCATGGAGATGACGGGGGAAAACTTCGAGGCCTACACCCGGTTTTTCGGGGAAGACCCGAAGTTCTGGTTGATCCCCCGGTCCAGCAACCTCATCGGGCAAGGGCCATTTTTTTGAAGTGACGGTTAGAACCGGTTAGGGATGGTTGGCACTTGTAAAAACCGGTTCCGTTTGACACGTATATGACACCAAATTTTGGCTCACACCGCCCTGCCCTCCTGCGTATCATGTGCTAGGTTATAAAAAACCACGTTTTCAGTCCTCAGAACGACCCGTGTCATATGGATGTCAAACTCGGTTCTGGTATCTGCGCCAAAGTGGGCGCTATAATAAAACCACTATGAGCCCCTCAATCACCTTGGACAAAAAAGCACTGGCCGACTTCTGCAAGAAACGCCACGTCCGGAAGCTTTCGCTTTTCGGGTCGGCTGTGCGTGCCGACTTCAAACCGGGAAGCGATCTCGACCTTTTGGTGGAATTCGATCCTGGCCATACCCCTGGGCTGGCCTTCTTTTCCTTGGCCGATGAACTCTCAGCCTTTTTCGGCAGGAAAGTGGACCTAAATACTCCCCGTTCTCTGAGCCCCCACTTCCGGGACCAGGCCCTTTCTGAGTCTGAAACGCTCTATGACGCGGCACGATCCTAAAGTTTCTTTCCTGCAAATGCAGGACACAGTTCGAGAAGTCGTTTCCCTCACAAAGAATAAATCCCACGACGACCTGGCTAAAGACCGTGTTTTAAACTTGGCTTTGATCCGCCTCTTGGAAGTCTTGGGCGAAGCGGCAACCCGCGTTCCCGAAGAAATCCGCAAGAAATATTCCGAACTTCCCTGGCAAGAAGTCATCAGCTTGCGTAATAGGCTAATCCACGCTTATGACCAGGTTGACCTCGAAATCCTTTGGGAGATCGTCTCAGAGGACCTCCCGCCACTTGCAAAGTAGTTGGACCAAATCATTCAAAATTGGGGTTCAAAATGAGGAAATCTAAAATTCCGTCGCTCCATCCAGGCGAAGTGCTTCAGGAGGAGTTTTTAACTCCCATGAAGATCAGCCAAAACAAGTTGGGCCAGGACCTGGGGGTCCCTCCTCTCCGCATCAACGAGATCGTCCAGGGGAAAAGGGGCATCACCGCCGATACGGCCTTGCGCTTGGCTAGGTATTTCAACATGTCCCCTCAATTTTGGCTTGGCTTACAGATGGATTTTGAGTTGGGCCAAGAAGCTGATCACCTTGCATCCCGCCTGAAAAAGGAAGTTCACGTCTATCAGGCTGTTTAGGAATATCTAAGGTCAGGACTATTTGGGGATTGATTTTGAGATTGTTTGGGCCTTAGTAGATCAAAAGCTATCCGGGTTGATTAATATGGCCAAAGCCGAACTACCCAGGTAATAGTTATTATTAACCCTAAACTTTCTAGAACCTCCCTAACTAGGGTCAAAATCGCAAATTTTTCCATACAGTGAAAGGAAGGACCTGCATTATGGTTAAAGATGATCAGAAATATTTTTTATTTTATAAATTGACTAATATATCGTTTTTTTAGCATTTATTTTTTCTTTGGGATTCGCAAATGGGCAGGGTGAGAAAGACCCGAATTTTAAAGACCTTAAAACCGTCGCTGTAGCTGTTGTCGGGCGAGGAAATGTTTTCTCCGATTAGTGACAAGCCATGACCTGTACCCCTATTTCTGTACCAATCATAAGTGGAGTCCGGCCCTTCCAGCTTAAAGGGCCGTCGCCGATCAGGCGAGGGCCCTTTTTGTTTTGCCTTTGGGTTTCCCCCTAAGCGCGATGCGCGCCCGGGCGCGCCAGGACCTTATTTGTTTGTGTTTCCCGGACAAACTAACTTATCGGGCCTTCGCGGGTGAAACCGTTCCGGCTTCATCCCTTTTCATCCCCATGATCTTCCGGAAACCCTTCAAAAGCTCGGGATCGTCGAATTGGAGCATGCGCCGGTTGAAATGCGAGCCCGGGTCCCACAGCATGGGGCACATTCCCATTCCATAGGCCTTCCCGGCGACCGCCAGGATGTACTTTCGGACGCTCTCGGGGTCCTTGTTCTTGAGCGTGGCGCCGTATTCTCCCAAGATGACCGGGATGCCCTGGTCCAGGAAACGGGGTTTCAGTTTCTCCATGTTCGCGTTCAGTTCCGCCCAATCCGCGCCGGTCCCCCAGGTCGAACGGGCTTTGCCCCAGGACTCGTCCTGTTCCAGGCCCGCGAAGGTGTAAGGCGTGTAATAGTGGACGGAGACGATGGAATGGCCCGCCGGGTCCTTCGGCATCCGGAAGTCCGGGTCCACGGTGAGTTCAATGTCCGTCGCGTAGCCGGCGATCAGCAGGTGGCGTTCGGCGTTCAAGCCGCCCGACTTCCGGACGACATCCACGAAAGCCTGGTTGATGTCGTTGAGGATCCCATAGGCTTTTTGCTTCTGTTCGGCGGTTCCGCTGCCATAGCGGTTCCAGACGTCGTTCCAGCAACCCTCTTCGTTGAGCGACTCGAATATCAGTGTGCCGGGATAGTCCTTGAAGGAACCGGCGATTTGCGACCAAAACCGGGTGTACCGCTTCATGCAATGGTCGTAGTCGGCCGGGAATTTGGACCACCAGCCGCCGTCCCAGTGGATGTTGACCACCGCGATCATTCCGTCGTTGAGAACGTAACCGAGACGATCTCCTTGACCCGCGCCATCAGCTGGGAATCGATCGTGTAGTTGTCCCCCATCAAGTTCGACCAAGCCACGGGTATCCGGACCGACCGGAACCCGGCCTCCTGGATCCGGTCGATCATCTCCTGGGTGGTCTCGGGATTGCCCCAGGCGGTCTCGAAACTGCGGACCTGCGGCCCCTTGATCCAGGCCCCCGCGCATTCCATCGTGTTGCCGAGGTTCCAGCCGAGGCCCATGCGTTGGACGACTTCGGCGGAGCTGAGGTCTTCCAAGTCGGTGACACCCGGGCCCGGTGTGGGACGGTCCGTGGCTGCCGACAGGTTTGAAGCGGGAAGCAGGATCGGAAGCAAAGCAAGAGCGATGGTTAAAACGAAAGGGATAGTCCTGGGTGACATTAGGGCGGCCTCCTTGGATGTTCGGCAATTGAAGTTCATTTTCGGTTGAATGTAAATTGAAAAACACTTTGGGGATCAAGGCGGGCGGGAACTTTTACGAAAATCGCCTCAAGAAGTTTCTTTATCGATGGCCTGAAAACCCGGGGACTTCAACCAAACCCATTTCATTTCAAGGCGTTCAAAGGGGCCCGGGGCTTCACCCCGAGGGGAGCGGCGTCTTTTCGACCTTGGTTCGGCGAGGAAAAAGCGGCCGTCCTTTTATCACGGGGCGGGAGACGGCGGGCGAGAATTTTTAAAACGCAAGCTGTCCGCCCCTTGATCCTTCTAGGGATCGCCTTCCGTGGGGAGTCCCGCCTGCGTCCATTCCTTGAGGCCGCTCACGTAAACCTCGGCCCGGAACCCCCTTTGCCGCAGGGCTTCCGCCGCGTCGATGGCGGCGTGGCTGGTGATGTTGGAGCCATAGGTGATGATGAGCTTCCCTTTTCCAAACCGCCTCATGGCTTCCCGGGCAAAGGCCTCCCCGCCGTCCCGGAACGGAAGGCTGAGGGAACCCGGAATTCGCCGCTTGCGGAACTCTTCGGCCGAAAGGACGTTCAAGACCACCGAATCCTTCCCCTTCATTTCTTCAAGGACGCCTTCCTTCGAGACCGACATATCCCCCTCCGTGCGGCTGGATTTTTCTCGCCGGAACCGGTTTCGGCCAGGCGCCCGCCCGAGCCATCTTCAACGAATCCTGCAGTTCCTCGTATTCGAGGGTCATGGTGGAATAAACCGGCCAGGCCCGCAAAAGATGCCGGAACGCCTCGGTGCAGCGCCGGTTTTGGCAAGCCCTCAAAAATTTCCGGATGAGGGAATCCCCTTCCCGGACCGCCGGCGACTTGTGGACATCGGTTTCTCGTTTCATGCATCCCTCCTCATTTCCCTCCCCAACATTCCCCAACCGTTTTTTCCAGGGGTCAGGGCTTTTTCCCGGACAGGTCGGCCTCCTGGGCCAGGATGCCCCCCGTCGACCCGCCCGTCTGGTGCCATTCCTCGGTCCCCCCCGGATAGTCATCCACCGTGAAGCCGTGGCCCCGCAGGATGCGTGCGGCGTTGGCCGCCGCCGCGCTGGCAATACCGGAACAATAGGTGATAAAGGGCCTTTCCTTCCCATAGCGCTTTTCGACTTCCTGGACAAAAGCCCCATAGTCCTGGCTCAAGGGGATGTTGTGGGAGCCCCGGATATGGAGTTTGCGGAACTCCTCCGGCGGAAGGACGTTCAAAACAACGACGTGGGCCTGCTTCATTTTTTCCAACACCGCTTCTTTAGAGAGTGACATTGACTTGTGTTTCCTTTCCCATCCCCGGGACGTCGGGACGCTTCAACCCTGCTGGCCCCGCAAAAAGCCCACGATTAAAACGGCCAAGCCGGCCATCATCAGGAGGTGGATGTAGCCGCCGAAGGTGCAGGAGCAGGCCAGGCCCAAGAGCCAAAGGCCCACCAGGACCACCGAGACCATGAATAACATTTTGGCGCCCCTTCCTTTGCCGGATCCAAAGCCCCGGCCTTCCCCGAGGGGGGGCCTTCAGTTCCGCCGTTTCCGCGGGAAGCCCGCGGATAGGACCGCGAGGCCGGCCGCCGTCAAAAGGGCGATCAACCCCGGCGTGGTGGAGCCCACCTCACCCGACAACCAAAGAAGGATCAAAACCGCGACGATTGCGCGCAACATTCCGTTTGTCCCTTTTTCCCCGCATCACCGGGTCAAAAATAATAATGGGCGCCCAATTCGCCGTAAAGATCGAAGGCCGTCGAGCCGCCGGTGGAAAACCAGAGCGTCGGCACCGCCTGCAGGTAAATGTCCACCGGTACGTTCTTCTTGTCGAAGATGTAGGAAACCCCCACCGGGACCCGGCCCGCGATTTCCACGGTGTTTTGGAGCAGCAGGTTCCCGCCCAATCCGATGTAAAGCGGCATCTCGCCGTCCGTGTCCCTCATGCGGATGATGTCGAAATTGTGCCATAGGTAATCCAGCTGGAGAATGGCCGCCCCTCCGCCGTTGAACTTCACGGCGGGCTGGAACGCGTTCACCCGGTCGATCCAGATTTTCCCGGTGATGCCCCAATTGCCCGGGTCCCCGAATTCAAGGCCGAGGCCGAAATTGCCCCCGTCGTTGGTGGGGTGGTAATCCGAATCCGCCAGGGACATTGCCGGCGGCGCAAGGAACCCCGCCGCCACCAGGCAAGCCAACAGCGTTTTTTTAAGACCGGAAGTCATATTCGCCTCTTTTCCAAATGGATTGATTTTCGTGAGAAACTTGCGGGTTCGCGGAAAAGCCGCCTTCCCCCGGCCGAACGGGGGCCGGGATTGGAAAGCCCGGAAATCCTTAATTGGCATTGGCGTACACCGCGGGGACAGGCGCCCGGACTTTCGCGTCGGTGCCCTCGGTGGGGTAACCCGCTTGGGACCATTCCCGGCTTCCACCGGGATAGTGATCCGCCCGGAAACCATTATCCCGCAAGGCCTGGGCGGCCTTGGCGCCTGCGGCGCAGGTCGGTCCGGCGCAATAGGTGATGAAGAACCTGGCCTTCCCATACTTCTTCTCGACCGCCCGGGCGAAGTCGTCGTCGGATCCCTTCGGAAAATTCTCGGATCCCTTGATATGCAGCCTCGCGTAATCCGCCTCCGACACCACGTTCAACAAAACGGTGTTCCCATCCTCCATCCTGTCCTTGACGGCTTCTTTCGTCATCGGCATCTTTTTCACCCCTTGATTTGATTCATGGCGGATGAGCACGCCACGTTTAAGGCATGTTCCATACCGCGTTGGGATTCGGGGGAAAAGCCCCCCTCTTTCCATCCCCCGGAAGCGGCGGTTTCCGGCGCCCGTTGGTTGCGGGGAACGCCGGTTCCGAAACGGCTTTCCCCAATGATCGTCCCTCCCCTTTTCCAATCCCTTCCGGCGGGAGGGGGCCGCCGGGAGGTTTTAAGGGCCCTTGAAAAATCAAAAGCAAAGGCGTTTTGAACCCCAAACC
>JAICXI010000400.1 GCA_025980505.1 bacterium
GAAGGGACCCTGGGAAGGGCGGCGGTACCGTCGGGCGCCTCGACGGGCGAATACGAGGCCGTCGAGCTCCGTGACGGGGACAAGAAGCGCTACGGCGGAAAGGGCGTCCTGAAGGCCGTGGCCAACGTGAACGCCAAGATCGCCCCCAAGGTCAAGGGCTTGGATGCCACCGACCAAAGGGCCCTGGACGCATTCCTCATCGATTTGGACGGCACCCCCAACAAGGCCAAACTGGGCGCCAACGCCATCCTGGGCGTGTCCCTGGCCTGCGCCAAGGCGGCGGCCGCCTCGGCCAAGCTTCCTCTTTACCGCTACATCGGCGGGTCCAACGCCAACCTCCTGCCCGTGCCCATGATGAACATCATCAACGGCGGGGTGCACGCGGACAACAATGTGGACCTGCAGGAATTCATGATCATGCCGGTGGGCGGCAGGAACTTCCAAAACGCCCTTCAAATCGGCGCCGAGGTTTTCCACGCCTTGAAGAAGGTCCTCCACGACAAAAAGCTCAATACGGCCGTGGGAGACGAGGGCGGTTTCGCGCCGGATTTGAAGTCCAACGAAGAGGCGCTGCAAGTCATCATGGAAGCCGTCAAGAAGGCCGGCTACACGGCGGGCAAGGACGTGCTCATCGCCCTGGACGCGGCTTCGTCGAGCTTTTTCGACAAGGCCAGCGAGAAGTACGTGCTGGAAGCCGAGGCCCAGAAGGAAAAGACCAGCCAGCAAATGGTGGAGTTTTACACGGCCCTGTGCGACAAATATCCCATCATTTCAATCGAGGACGGGTTGGATGAAAACGATTGGGACGGTTTCAAGCTCATGACCGACCGGCTGGGCAAAAAAATCCAAATCGTGGGCGACGACTTGTTCGTGACCAACACCCAAAAGCTGAAGGCCGGGATCGAAAAGGGCATCGCCAACTCCATCTTGATTAAAGTCAACCAGATCGGCACACTGACCGAGACCCTGGAAGCCATCGAAATGGCCAAGAAGGCGGGTTACACGGCCATCGTGTCGCACCGCTCGGGTGAGACGGAAGACACCACCATCGCCGATATCGCGGTGGCCACCAATGCGGGCCAAATCAAGACCGGTTCGGCCTCCCGCACGGACCGGATCGCCAAGTACAACCAGTTGTTGCGCATTGAGGAGGAACTGGGCGATGCGGCCCGGTTCGTGGGGAAGGACGTTTTTTACAACCTGTAACAACGGATGAAAACCGGCCACGGACGGGCAAACCGTCCGTGGCTTTTTTAAAATCCGGACATTTTCAAGGAGCTTTCGGTGACTAGCGCCGTTTCCAATCCACCCCGCGTCTATGAAAGCGTGACGGAGCTTGTGGGCCGGACGCCCCTGGTCGAGATCCATTGCCACGGCGTTCCGGGAGTCGAGATTTACGCCAAGCTGGAATCCTTCAATCCGGGCGGTTCGGTCAAGGACCGGCCGGCCCTGCGCATGATCCAGGAGGGGATAGGGGCGGGGAAACTCACCCCGGACAAGTCCATCCTGGACGCCACCTCGGGGAACACAGGCATCGCTTACGCCATGATCGGAGCGGCCCTGGGTTACCGGGTGGTCCTGGCCGTCCCGGCCAACGTGAGCGAGGAACGCAAACGCATCCTCAAGTCCTTCAACGCGGAAGTGCATTACTCCAGTGAAATGGACGGTTCGGACGGCGCCATCCTCCTGGCCCGGGAGCTTTACAAGGAAAACCCGGAGAAGTATTTCGTGCCGGACCAATACAACAATCCCGAGAATCCCAAAGCCCATAGGCTTTCCACGGCCGAGGAAATCATGGAGCTGGTGGGGGACCGGATCACCCATTTCGCCGCGGGAATCGGCACGAGCGGTACCTTGATCGGGACGGGCAAGCGGCTCAAGGAAATGAATCCTTCGATCCGCGTGGTGGCCCTGGAGCCGTCCCAGCCCTTCCACGGATTGGAGGGGTTGAAGCACATGGCTTCCTCCATCGTTCCGGGCATTTACGACCCTTCCGTTTTCGACGAAAAAATTCCCATTGATACGGACGACAGTTATGAATGGGTCAAGATCCTGGCCCGCAAGGAAGGGCTGCTGGTGGGGCTTTCCAGCGGGGGGGCCTTGTCCGGCTGTGTCACCCTGGCCCGAAAGATCAAAAAAGGTTGCATTGTGACCCTTTTCCCGGACTCGGGGGACAAATATCTTTCAACCCGGGTTTGGGAATAAACCGGTGGGACGGCCCGCCCGGACTCCCCCGAAAAGGTGCAAAAATCCATGATCCGATTCGAGCCGGAGGCCCGGCGGCAGATGATCGCCGTCGGCGAAAAAGGCTACCCTTACGAAATCTGCGGCCTGATGCTGGGCAAGGCCGGCGAGACGCGGGTCGTCACCGAGGCCTTCGAATGCGGGAACCTGAACAAGCTGAAACCCGAAACCCGTTATGACATGGACCCCAAGGATTACCTGAAAGGGGAGGCCTTGGCCCGTCAAAAGGGGCTGGACGTGGTCGGCATCTTCCACACCCATCCCGACCATCCGGACAAGGCGTCCGAAACCGAC
>JAICXI010000004.1 GCA_025980505.1 bacterium
CGCGGCACGGCGGGTCACGGCATCCAGGCTCCTCCAAACTCCGCCCGCCCCCAAGAACCGAATCGGCGATTAAAAAAACAGGCGATCCAAAATTCTCCGGCGCGAAAAGGGGGAAGTAAATCCGTCCCGGCTTCGCCCGCTTCCATTTCAAGCCGGTGCAAGTTGGAAATCTATTGGAGGGACGGAGGAGCGCGAAGGAAAAAGCCATTCAAGGATCTTCACCGGAGGGGAAAGGGTTAGGCCCAATGTTCCATGTGGAACATTATGGTATACACTTGTATTCCTTCCATCTTTGGGAACCACAACTTAAGTTCCTCGAAAGCGTGGCTTCCCCTTAATGACGATGGTATCCCCGGCCTTTGATCCCAAGGATAGATCACTTCCCGATGCAAAACTTGCTGAAGATATCCTCGAAGGCCTGGGCCGGCAGGTTCCGGCCCCGGATGCGTCCCACGGCCAGGGTGGCTTCCTTCAATTCTTCCGTCCATAATTCGTAAGGCTCGTGGGCCCGGATCAAGCCTTCCAGGGCCGCCAAAGCCTGGAAAGCCTTGCGGGCTTCCTGTTGGTGGCGTAGGGAGGTCAAGAGCCCGTCTTGGGCCCCCACCGGGGTCTGGAGGAGGTTCTCGATTTTCCCGACCAATTGGGAAAGGCCCGCTTGGGTCTTGCAGGAAAGGGCCAGGCATTTCCCCGCCTCCAACCCCGAACGCCGGAGGACGGCGGGGGGGTCCGCCACGGCCACCAAATCCATCTTATTAAAAAGGAACCAGGTCCTCTCCAAGGGAAGGGAGCCGACTTTGAGTTCCTTCAAGGAGGGCTCCGGGTCCGACGCGTCGATCACCCAAAAAACCGCGTCCGCCTCCTCGATCACCTGCCGGCTCCGGCGGATGCCTTCCACTTCCACCTCATTGCGGGCATCCCGGATTCCGGCCGTATCGAACAACCGCACCCGGACGCCCTTGAGCCTTATCTCCCCCTCCACCACGTCCCGCGTGGTTCCGGCCAAAGGGGTCACGATGGCGCGCTGGATCCCCAAGAGGGCGTTCAAGAGGCTGGACTTGCCAACATTGGGCGGCCCCACCAAAGCCACCGCCAGTCCCTCCCGGATCACCTTTCCCTGGGCGTAGCTTTCCAAAAGTTTTTGAAGTTCCCCCTGGACCCTCCGGACCTCCGCCTGGAAAGGGGGAAGGTCCAGGGGCGGAATACCGTCCTCGGAAAACTCCAGGCGCGCCTCGATTTTCAGGTACAGGGACTTCAAGGATTCTTCCAGGGGTTCCAAGTGCGCCGCCAGGCCGCCGGTCAATTGCCGCAGGGCCTGCCGCCGGGCCGCCTCGCCTTGGGCGGAAATGAGGGCTTCCACGGCCTCGGCTTGGGTCAAGTCCAACCGGCCGTGGGAAAAGGCGCGGTAGGTGAATTCCCCGGGTTCGGCCGGGCGAACGCCCAGGCCCACCAGGACTTCCATGAGTTTTTCCAAAAGCGCCGGGCTGCCGTGCACGTGGAACTCCACCACGTCCTCGGCGGTGTAACTATGGGGGCCGGGCATGACGAGGAGGATCCCCTCATCCAGGAATTCCCCCGTCGCGGGATTCTTGAACCTTCCGAAAAGGAACTGGCGTTGGGGCGCAAGGGGCCCGCCCGGAGTCCCTTCCAAGGAGGCGGCGCGATGGGGCAGGAATATCCGGCCGGCGATGGCAAGAGCCCCTTCACCGGAAACGCGCACGATGCCGATTCCGCCCACCCCGGCGGGGGTGGCAACGGCGCCAATGGTGTCTTCCATCCGATACATGAACTTTCCGCCTCACAAGGGATCGACCTATTGTAAACAAAAAAGCCCTTCCTTTTGGGGGGAAGGGCTTCGGAACTTCCTGCGGAAAACCGGGAACCGGCGGTTAACGGTTGCCGATGTTGTCGTCCACTATCCGCTCCTTGGGAACGGCGTTCCCAGGCTCCGGTTGATGCCCCGGCTCGGCCTCGACCGGCGCAACCACCGGGCTTTCGACTTGCCTTTCGACCTGGTTCTCCACCGGAGCTTCGCTCGGCGGCGCCACGTCCCCCGCGGCTTCCGCCGCCGCCACCGTCTCAGGCGTGGGATTTTCGGCTTTGACCTTGGGGATGATGACCACTTTGCGCCTCAAGCCTTCGCCGCGGCTTTCGGTGGTCACGTGTTCGTGTTCCTTCAAGGCCAGATGGACCACCCGGCGGTCCTTGGAACTCATGGGCCGCATGGGAATCTCCACGCCCGTCTCCTTGGCCTTTTGGGCCAGGTTCAAGGCCAGTTCCTTGAGCTTGTCCTTCTGGCGCTCCAGGTAGTTCTCCACGTCCACCACCAGGATGGTCTTTTCGTCCCCCGTCATGCGTTGGACGACTTTGGAAACCAGGTACTGCATGGCTTCCAAGGTATGCCCGTGGCGGCCGATCAAGGTTCCGCTGGAGGGCCCCTGGATGTTCAACACCGGGTTGCCATCCGAGTCCTTCTGGCTTTTCACCTTGTCCGGCAGGCTCATGGCCCTCAGCAGGCGGCTCAAGACCCCCTCGGCGAAAGGCACCACCGCTTGGGGCTTCAAGGAGATCTTGACCTTGGAGGGCTTGGACCCAATGCCTAAAAAGCCCTTGGAACCTTCCTCCAACACTTCGGTCTTCAAGTCCACCTTGCTCACGTTGAATCGGCGGCAGGCTTCCTCGATGGCCTCTTCGACGTTGCGGCCTGTGACTTCCAGCCAGGAACCGCCGGGCCGAGGCACATAGCCTTCGCTGCGCTCCGAATGCTCCCGGTGATGGGAGGAAGGATGGGAAGCGGGCCGGTAGTTTCCACCGCCACCCCGGTGTTCGCCCCGGTTGTCACTACGTTCATAACGGTTCCCGCCCTTGAAGCCCCCCCGGTTGTCGCGGCTCTCCCGGTTGTCCCGGTATCCCCCGCTGCGGTTGTCCCGTTGCTCGCGTCCTTCGCGGTTGTCCTTATACCCGGAACCGGGCCGATTAAACCCGCCCCGGTTTCCCCCCGGCTTTCCCCCGCCTTGATTTGAAAAATTTCTCATGGCTTTAAACCCTCGACTTTCTTCTTGGCTTTTTGGATTTCCCGGTTCACCACTTTCTGTTGAACCATCGACAATAGGTTCGTCACCACCCAGTAAAGCAACAATCCCGCGGGCCACTGGAAGGAAATGAACGTCAGGAAAATCGGAAAAAACCACATCATAAATTTTTGTTGACCAGCGGCCTGAGTGGCCATCTGGCCCGACACCCTCTGTTGGATGATCATGGTGACACCCATCAGAAGGGGAAGCACATAAATCGGATCCTTGAGCGTCAGGTCCGAGATCCATAAAAAAGGCGCCTGACGGAGCTCGATGCTGTGGCCCAGGGTGGCGTAAAGGGCCCAAAACACCGGGAGCTGGAAGAACATGGGCAGGCAGCCTCCCAAGGGGTTGATGCCCGCCTCCTGGAAGAGCCGCATTTGTTCCTGCTGCTGCTTTTGCTTGTCGTCCGGGTACTTGCGTTTCAAGGCGTCCAGTTTGGGTTGGACCTCCCGCATCTTCTGCTGGGTCAAATACATGTTCTTGTAGCTGTTGTGCGTGGGGAACCAAAGCGCCAGTTTGACCGCCACCGACAGCAGGAGGATTGCCAATCCCCAATTGTGGCACAAGGTGAAGAACCACTTCAAAAGGGACAGCATATAAACGCTGATGAACCCGAAGGTGCCGAAATCCACCACGCTTTCCAGCTGCAAGTTCAGGCTTTTCAAAAGGTTGTAATCCTGGGGCCCGAAGAAAAGCTGGCCGCTTCGCGTGAAGCTTTCGCCGGCCTTCAAGGCCTGGCCGGAATAAAGGAGGACGGGCCGGGGGCCGAATTCCTTGGGGTTAATCCCCGGATTGGGATCCTCATCCGTGGGCGTTTTATAGACGTTGAAATCCCGCACCACCTGGACCGAAGCCGCGCCCGTGGAAGGGTCCGGAATCAGGGCCGCCACGAAAAACTGGTTGGCCAAGGCCGTCCAGCTGACCGGCGAGGGAATGGCGTTGGATTCCTGGGATTTTTTGGCGGATTCCGAATCGATCCGCCCGCCCGCCAAAGTGGCCACCCGGTAGCCTCCCACCCTGGAGTTGGTGCCCGTATTCTCCTCTTTTCCAAGGGTGTCGGCCCATTCCACTCCCAAGGGGGAAGCGGAAACCTGGCCCCCTCCCGTTTGTTTCACGGCCACGTCGAAATGGATCAAGTAGCTCCCGTTCTCAAATCCGAAGGTCTTTTCCAAAACCGTGCCGTTCCCATCCACATAGCGGAAGGAGAGGCGGGCCTTGGAGGCGGGCCTGGAAAGTATTTCCGAGGACCCCCTCACCTCGAACATCTTCTGGTTCACGTCCGGGATCGGGTCGTAGGTAAGGGAAAAAGGCTTGGGGCGGGAGGGATCGGCGTTGACCAACTGGATGGGTTTCTCGGTTTGGCGGTTCAGGTACTTCTTAAGCCGGAAGCCCGTCAAGACGCCGCCCTGGTTGGAAAAGATGGCCATGTACTGGTCGGTTTCCACCGTAACGGCGGCGGCGGACACATGGGCGGTTTGCGGCTGGACCGCCTTGACGGCGGAGGCCGGGGTGGAAACTTTCGCGGCCGCGCCGGAGGCCGGGGCCGCCTGGGAAATCGCCTCCGTGGAAGTTACGGGCGGCTGGGCCGGCTTCGGCATGAAATATTCGGCCACGCCCAAAATGACCATGGAAAGAACGATGAACAGGACGAAACGACCTTGATTTTCCAAAGGATCCCCCGTGTTAAAGGTAATAGCCCCGCGGTTTTTTCAAACCTCGGGGTGACAGGATGCAAAAACAAATTTGCCGCGGTGGCATCCTGTTAGGGAACGGGGTGGAATCCTCCGGATGAGGCGGGATGGCAACGGCTCAAACGCTTCAAACCCATGGCAAAGCCTTTTAAGGCACCATAACGCTCAATGGCTTGACGGGTATATTCGGAACAGGAGGGCGTAAACCGGCAGGAAGGGGGTAGGTAAGGCGAGATCATCAGCTGATACCCCTTGATGAAAAGTAAAAGCCCCTGCTGTAAGAGTTTGTCCATTCGAAAAATCCCTACTTCATCCGGGGGAGGAGACCCGCCCTAACGGCAAGTGAGAGAAAGGATTGTCTCAACTCGTCGAAGGACCGGCCAGCGCTTCCGCGTCGGGGGACCAGAATGACCTGATAGCCCCCGCGGAAATGTTCCTTTTCCACCCGGTAAATTTCCCGAAGACGCCGTTTCAGGCGGTTCCGAAGGTAGGCCTTGCCTAAGGCCCGACTCAACGAAACGCCGAATTTCCGTAAGCCGGCATCCCCGCTAAACTGCACATAGAATGCTAAATGGCTGTTTTCCAACTTGCGGCACTGCTGAAAAACCGCTTTAAACTCCCTTGATCGTTTCAGCCGCTCGGACTTCAAAAATTGCGGCATGCTTTAAACCAATGAGCGCGCCCGGTTACTGGACGCTGACTTTATAACGGCCCTTTTTGCGGCGGGCACTCAAAACCCGGCGACCGCCGACCGTTTTCATCCGACTGCGAAAGCCGTGAACTTTTTGGCGTTTACGGCGATTGGGCTGGTAGGTGCGTTTCATAAAAGAAAAACCGTTCCTTTAAAATGGGGATTCCCATGGAAAACCCCGGATGACAGGCTGCCTGTGAAAAAGAGGGTTGATTGTATCCTATGTAAGAAGAAAACGTCAACGAAAGGCTTCCAAGGGTGTTGTTTCAGTTTGCATCGCCCCCCCCTTGCGAAAGGGGGGGGCGGGGAGATTTAGGGAAAAAGAATCGGCTAAATCCCCCTTTATTCCCCTTTTCAAAGGGAGAATTTCTTCGCTTAAGTTTGGCTTTTCATGGTTTGAGATTCTTCTTTCAAACTGAGACACCCCCCTTGGAAGGGTGGCGACACAATTTGAGACGGCCCCCTCATCCTACCCATCTCCCGGGAGGCTTTCTTGGACCTTCGCCTGGGGGGAGGCCGGGGGAGTTCCCAAGACTCACCCGCCACTTGTCCATGGCAAGGAACCGCTTTTTTCCGGGCAAGGACAAAGAAACGGGAAAGGATCCCACTTTCCACCCCGGTCTCGGAACAAATCCGGAAAGGGAACCCACTTTAAGCGGTACTCCACCCCCCCTTGTTCCACTAAAAAAATGACCCATTCCGACCTTGGCGCGGCCCCTTAAGAATGGTAAAAAGTCGCCATGAACCAGCCTCTTCAATTGATTCTCGGCGGCGCCCGCTCGGGAAAATCCCGTTATGCCTTGAACCAGGGTGACGAAGGATGTTTTAAAAAACGCATTTTCATCGCCACGGCCTTCGCGGGTGATGAAGAAATGCGCCTGCGGATTGAACGGCACCAAAAGGACCGGGCCGGCCTTTGGCAGACCGTGGAAGAACCCTACCATCTGACCGAGACCCTGGAGCGTCAGGCCGTCCACCGGGAGGGGGTGGTAATTGTTGACTGCACCACACTTTGGATTTCAAATATGTTGTGCGGGATGGGCGGAAAAATTCTTACAATGGAAGAAATTGAAATGAACTTTGATCGCTTTGTCGGAACCCTCTCAAGAGTTAAGTGTGCCGTTCGTATCGTCTCCAACGAAGTCGGATCGGGCGTGGTTCCGGACAATTTGTTGGGCAGACAATTCCGGGATTTGCAGGGTCAACTCAACCAATCCGTAGCTTCCATTGCCACGCAGGTCATTTCGATGGTGGCCGGCATTCCAGTCAAAATTAAATAAAAATAAGATAAAAAACATCTCAAAACTTGAAAAAATTTTTGAACCTGCCAAACTACGGCCATAAAAGTTGCAGCGAGAGAACCTAAAATGCCCTTCAAAATTCCAGGCACCGTCCCCAAGCCCAAATGGAACAACGGCCTTTCCATCTTAAATCGTTTGTGGAAGCGCGCCCTTTTCCCCGAGGATTTGGAACGCCATTACTTCCTCCATTGGTTCGTCGTGTATAAGGGCAACATCATCCAGACGGCCAAGGCGCTCCAGATCCATCGTAATACGATTCAAGGACATTTTTTGGACTTAGGGTATTCCAAGAAATCGGTGAAATTACGGCATGCTTGGCAAAAGTTGAACGAGAAATCACCGAAAACGCCCTTTGAAAAAAAATTCCTTTCCTTTTACAACCGCTTCGGCGCCAAACCCCGCTTCTCCCCGGATGAGAACGCCGCCCTGGTGGGCTTATGGCAGGTCAAGTTTCCCTTCAAAACCCTGACGCCCCATTACCTTTTGTGGTCGATCCGCAGCCACAAGCCCAAGGATTGGATTCAAAAGAAAATGGGTTACTCCTACCGCCACCGGGCGCGGCTGTTAAGCCACGTCCTGAAGCCCAAGTCCCGCGACGGCTTTTGGCTTTCGCCCTTGAAACCCCAAGTGCAGGAGATCTACTCCTCGCGCTACCGCACCATCCTGGCCCGCAAGAAGAAACGCTGAATCCCCGGCCGGCCCATCCCGGGCCGGCCTTTCCCCTCGAACCGCACGAACCCCGGGGAAATCCCATTCTTCCTACGGTTTTCCCCGTTCCTTAAAATTTTTCCTTGGATTTCCGACCCTTGTGGTAAAAAGGGTTTTACCCCATTTCGCTTTCAAGGAATCGCCATGAACCTCCCCTCCTTCCTCTCCGCCCTGCCCCGACTGGATGAAAAAGCCATGCAAAAAGCCCGAAATCGCCAGGCGCAACTGACGAAACCGGCGGGCAGCCTGGGACGGCTGGAATCCATCGCCATCCAGGTGGCCGGCATCACCGGCGAAGCCATCCCGTCCCTGGGTAAAAAGCGGGTCATCCTGTGCGCCGCGGACCACGGGGTGTCCGAGGAAGGCGTTTCGGCCTTTCCCCCGGCCGTCACGCCCCTGATGGTGGCGAATTTCCTGAAGGGTGGGGCGGCCATCAACGCGCTGGCCAAGCAGGCCGGAGCCGAAGTGCAGGTGGTGGACGTGGGGTTGGCTGTCGACCTGCCTAAAAATAGGCAACTTATCGCGGCGAAGGTCGCCAAGGGAACGCGAAACTTCAAGCAAGGGCCCGCCATGACCCCCGCCGAATGCCAAAAAGCCCTGGACTGGGGCCTGAAACTGGCTTCCCAAGCCCGGAAAGACAAGGTGAAGTGGGTGGTGCTGGGGGAAATGGGCATCGCCAACACCACTTCCGCGGCCGCCCTGATGGCGTCCCTCCTGCCCTGCGCCGTGGAAGACGTGACCGGTTTCGGCACGGGCATCGACCGTACCCAGTGGATGAATAAATGCCGGGTCATCCAGTCCTCCCTGAAGCTTCATTCCTTAAAGCCCGAAAGGCCCCTGGAGGCCCTGCAACGGGTGGGCGGGTTGGAAATCGCGGCCTTGACCGGAGTGGTCCTGGGTTGCGTGAAGAACCGCATTCCCGTGATAGTGGACGGGTTCATCACTTCCTCCGCTTTCCTGGTGGCCTACCGCCTGAACCCCAGGGTGAAGGACTTCGCCTTCTTTTCCCACCGCTCCGAGGAACCGGGCCATACGAAGTTCTATGAGATGCTGGGCGTGGAGCCACTTTTAAACCTCCAAATGCGCTTGGGAGAAGGCACGGGAGGCGCCTTGGCCTTGAACATCCTGGAAGCGGCCCTCCGGGTCCATGCCCAGATGGCCACCTTTGAGGGCGCCAAAGTCCCGAAAAAATTGGAAAAGGGGAAAACTTCCTCCTTCGCTTCCCCCAAGAGAAGATAAGGAAACGGCCATGATTCAAGCTTTCTTCCTCTCCCTTTCAACCCTGACCCTTCTTCCGGTCTCGCCGAAAGGATGGAAGGACTCCGACCTGAGAAACTCGGCGGCCTTTTATCCCCTGGTGGGCGCCATCCTGGGCGGCTTGCTGGCGCTGACGGCCAGGATCCACCTCGCCCGCGAACTGAAATCCCCGCTCCTCCTTTTAGCATGGGTAGTGCTGACCGCGGCCTTCCACTTGGACGGATTGGGGGACTGTTGCGACGGGTTTTTCGGGGGTAAAACGCCCGAGGAACGGCGGCGGATCATGAAAGACCCCGCGGTGGGCTCTTACGGTGTCACCGGCATCGTCCTGGCGCTGCTGCTCAAATACGGCCTCCTGGCCCGCCTCGTGGCGGGGGAAGACGGTTGGAAGTGGCTGGTCCTGGTTCCCCTGGCCGCGCGCTGGGCGGCCACCCTCGCCTGTACGCTCTTCAAGTCCCCTCCGGGCGACAGGGGCCTGGGCTCCCAAGTGGTCGGCCTTCCCGCCCCCTGGTTCGCCGCTTCCACCCTCCTCAGCCTTGCCTTGGCGGTGGCGCTTTTGAAACTGCAGGGCCTGGAGGCCTTCCTGTTGACCGGCCTCGTCGCCCTGGGGTTGGGCTTTCTTTCCCAGTCCAAGATCAAGGGCCTGACCGGCGACGTCCTGGGCGCCATCATTGAACTTGGCGAAGCAGCCTGTCTTTTCTTCGCCGCCCTGGCGATCCACAACGGATTCCTCCAGCTATGAAGCCGGCGTTCCTCGTCGTGGCCCACGGCAGCCGGGAAAAATCCGCCCAGGAAGAATTCAAGCGGTTGGTGGGGAAATACCGGAAGCGGCATCCGCGTCGGAAGATCGCCCACGCCTTCCTGGAACTGGCCCGGCCGTCCATCCCCGAAGCCTTGGAAACCCTTGCCGCCGGGTCGGACACCCTCTACGTCTTGCCCTTGTTCCTCTTCACGGCCAAGCACGTGAGAAAGCACGTCCCTGAAATCCTGGAAGCCTTCCGGAAAAACCACCCCGGGGTGAAAGTCAAGCTGGCCCGTCCCCTCGGGCCCGATCCCCGGTTGCTTTTGATCCTGGAAGAGCGGCTGCGCCGCATCCTTTGAAATAAGGAAACCGGCGCCCGGTTGTCGCCGGGTACCGGCCGTCCCCCCTTTGAAGCCGCCTTTAAAACGAAACCTTCGTGCCCACATAACCGGATAGGCCCGGCGTGCCGTAACCGTAGATCTCCTCGTAAAATTGGTTGAACAGGTTGTCCACCCGCGCGAAAACCTTGACGTGGGAATCCACCTGGTAGGACGCCCGGAGGTTCACCCGGAAATAATCCCCCAAGGTGACGGGGGAAAAAGACCAGAAATCAAAATCCGCCCGTTGCGCCACGTAAGAGGTCGAAACCTCGGCTTCCAGGGGGCCCGCTTGGTAGTCCAGGTCCAACTGGGCCCGGTGGGCGGGCTTTTGCAACAGGGGCGAATTGGGCTGGGAGGCGGGAATGGAGGTTTGAACGTCGGTGTAGGTATAGGAACCCCGGACGGTCAAGACTTCCGCGATTTTCAAATCCACGAAACTTTCCACGCCCCGGGTCTGGAAGGAGCTGCTGTTCTGGTATCGGCCGGTCGGGTAGGAACCCACGTAAAGGATGAGGTTCTCGAAGCCGTTGTGGAAGTAAGTGGCGCCCACTTTCAACGCGCTTCCCGCCAGGGATTGTTCCAATCCGAAGTCATAGCCGGCGCTGGTTTCCGGCTGGAGGCCCGGATTGCCCGTCGGGGGCGGGGCATGGAGCTGGTAAAGCGAAGGCGCCAGGAACCCCGTTCCATAAGTGGCCTTTAATTTTGTCTCCAGGCCCGGGATGAAATAAGCCGCCCCCACCTGGTAAGTCCCGTGGGCCCCGTAAGTGTTGTAATCGTCGACCCGGGCGCCCCCATTGAGGAAGAACCTCTCATCCTGGCTGGCTTGGACTTCCAGGAACGCGCTTTCCGCCCATTGGCTGGCCTGGGTGGAGGGGCTGGGGATCCCCGAGTAAAGGGAGGACCCGTCCCCCCATTCCCGGTAGCCCTGCAGACCGAACACCAGGGTTTTTCCCGGCTCGACGCGCCAGTTGTTTTGCCAGGTGATCTGGCCTGTCTGGCCGTCGAAGCGCGAGGCCGAATCCGCCGAATAGGGATAAAGCGGATCGGCCGAATCGCTGTAATAGCGGTCGTTATCCCCGAGGGACAAGGTGAGCACCTGCTCCCAATCCCCGAGGGTCCAGTGGGTCCGGCTTCCCACCAGGACTTGTTTCTGGTCCGACCAGTTGTTGGCGTCGTCCATGACCGGCATGGGGAGGGACCCCGAACCGGCCCCATCGTCCAAGTTGAGGCGGGACTGGTTGTAACTGACCAGCAATTCCTCCCGGACATTGGAGGCCGGAGCCGCGCCCAGGCGCAAGAGGCTTGAGAAATCACTGAAGGGATTGTTGAGGCTGTTCCCGAAGGCCTTTTCCGCCGAGGGGAACCCCGCGGTGTTGAAGTAGGACGCGGCCAGGGCGTAATAGCCCCGCGCGTCGCCGCCTTGGGCGGAAGCCTGCTCCCGCCAGGTGCCGTAGGACCCCCCTTCGAACAAGACCGAACCGCCGGCGGGCCCGGCGCCCTCGCCGGTGATGATATTCACCACGCCCGCCATGGCGTTGGAACCGTAAAGCACGCTTTGGGCCCCCCTCAAGACCTCGATGCGCTGTACGCCGTTCAAGGGCAGCCCGTCCAGGTAGTCATAGGCCCGGGACGTCGAGAGGGGATCGTTCAACGGGATGCCGTCCATCAGAACCAGGGTGTCCCCATCGCCCCCTCCCCGCATGTAAAGGGACGTGCTCTCACCCGGCCCGCCCGCCCGGACGGTGTCCAGTCCCGGAACCTCTTGGAGTGCCCCGTTCACCGTGCCCGACTGCTTGTTTTCCATTTCCTTGGCCGTGAGGACGGTCATCGAATTGGGGACCTGGGAAGCCGGCCTATCCAGTCGGCTGGCGGTCACCACCATTTCCATCATTTCCGCGGAAACCTGCGAAGTGGAAGTGTCGGCGGCGGATTCCACCACGGGCGTCGGGCCGGAAGGTTCAAGGCCGGGCGTGGAAGAAGGAGGTTTCAACTCTTGGGCGGAAAGGGGGCTTGGACCCCCTAAGAAAAAAAACAGGAAAAACAAAAGAACGGCCAACTGCAACGCCAAAATGATTCTCATCATGAGCCCATCCCCCGAGGCCGAAAACTTCGCGGGGAGGGGCAGAGGGACTTCCGGTGGAAAGGTCTCTCCGCTTCTTATTCCCGAAGAAGCTTCCGAAGATTACCCGGGGCCGGTCTCCTGACTTAGGGCCAAACTCTCCCGGCCTTCCCGCGCCGTTGTCCAAAAGTGGACGGCGCAGTGGCTTGGGGAGAAAAACTTCGCCCTTTACAGTGGCGGGTCCGTACCGGATTCTCACCGGTTTCCCGAACACCCCGAGTTGTGAAGGTTAAATACTCCTATCGACAGGGCTTGTCAACCCCAAACCTTCCGCCACCGGTGAAATCGGATGGGGGCCGGCGGCCAAGGCCTTTAACAAGGCGCTGAAAAATACTTTTCAACATTCTGTTAAAGGTTTTTCCCAAACTTTGCGGCGGATGATGCCCGGTTATATTCCCCACATTTTTTGACGAAGGCCGCGGCGATCCCCGGGTTGGACTTGAAGTGCAGGTGAAGGTAGCTGGCCAGCAGGTTGCCCGATTGGAAACCTTCCGTGAAGGTTTCTCCCGTGCTCGTCACGCAGTCATAGGCCGGCTTGCCCCGGTAACGGTTTGAAACGATCCGGGAATGGTGGAATTCCTGTCCCCGGGCCCGCGTTCCCCGGGGGCCCCACAAGCCGTCCCGCGTGGTTTTCAATTCCACGTAACGGATGGTGAGGCGGTTCTTTTCCATCTTCACCTGGAAGGGCAGCGCCGAAACCATGGGGAAGGCCTTGCCCCCGAAATCCCTGAGGCTTTCCGACAGGTACATGAGACCGCCGCATTCGGCATAAACGGGCATGCCCGCCCGGAGGACTTGAAGGATCTCCCGCCGCAGGCCCCGGTTCGCCGCAAGCCTTCCGGGAAAGCTTTCCGGGTACCCGCCCCCAAAATAAAGGCCGCTTAACCCCGGCGGCAGCCGGCGGTCCTTCAAGGGGCTGAAATAAACCAACCGGGCCCCCGCCCGCTCCAGCAGCCTTAAATTTTCGGCGTAATAAAAACAAAAGGCCGCATCCCTGGCCACGCCGATAGGGACCGGACCTTGAAAAGGCGATGGTCCCCGGCCCCCTTGGGGGGAAGCGCGGTGGAGGCCCTCCCCCTTTGGCCGGCGGATGCCGAAAGCGAGGATAAGCTTGGACAAGTCGACCGTTTCGCGCGCCGCCGCCGCCAGGGCGGCCTTGATCCGCCGGGCTTCCTTGTTTTCTTCCAACGTCTTTAAACCCAGGTGCCTCTCGGGGATGGCGAAATCCTCCGAATGCGGCAGGTAGCCCAGGACCCTTTTCCTCAGGGAAGGCTTGAGGGATTTCATCACCATCTCGAAGTGGCCCTGGCCGCCCGCCCGGTTGAGGAGGATGCCCGCGACCTTCACTTGGGGGTCGAAATTCAAGAGCCCTTCCAGGACCGCGCCGGTGGTGGCCGTCATGCCCCAAATATCCACCACCAACAACACCGGCACTTTCAGGCGCTTGGCGATTTCCGCCGAGCTGCCCGAAACCGTGCCGTTCTTGCCGTCGAAAAGGGCGCCCATGCCCTCGATGACCGACACTTCCGCGGGACGGGAAAATTCCCGGAAACTTTCCAGGAGGCCCCCCCAACCCATCATCCAAAGGTCCAGGTTGATGGAATCCACGCCCGTGGCCAGGCGGTGGTAGCCGCCGTCGATGAAGTCCGGGCCGACCTTGAAGGGCTGCACCCGGAAGCCTTTTTCCGCCAAGAGGGAGAGCAAGGTGAAAGTCACGGTGGTCTTGCCCACGCCGCTGTGGGTTCCGGCCACGAGAAAACCCGGGGGGCTCATCGGCTTTGCCGGGCCTTTTGCAAAGCGCCGGAAAGGAGCCCGGCCAAGTGCAGCAAGGTGGGTCCGGGGATCATCAAGTCGTCGCCCTGGAAGCAATAAAGGTGCCCTTCCCGGACCGCCTTGAGGGAGGACAGTTGCTTCCAGGTCTCCATGTCCTGCTTTTCCTCCTGCTGTTTGCATTGGGGCGGCAACACCGTAATGATGACGTCGGGATCGCGTTGGATGATTTGCTCCTTGGAAACAAGGGGATATTCCAGCGGCGAATCCCCCAAAACGTTGCGCCCGCCCGTCCACCGGATGAGTTCGTCGATGAAATTACGGGATCCCACGCCGTAAAGTTGTTGAAGCGTGCCCGGGGTGTGGTCCACGATGAAAAGCACGGAAAGGGGCGGCCCCTGCGGCCCTTTGCCCTTGAAGCGGTCCAGTTGCGCCTGAAGCCGGGCCTTGGCCTTCCGGGCCGGCCCAAGGCGGCCTAGCTTCGCGCCGATCACGTCGTAGAGGTGGATCACGTCCTCCACCGTGGCCCAGTTCAACACCAGCACCGGCAGGTTCAGTGTCTTCAGCCTCTCGCCCCCGCTGCCGATGAATTGGGGCACCAACAACAAGTCGGGTTTCAAGGACACGATCTTTTCAATATTGGGATTCACCCACCCTCCGACCTTTTCCTTCTTCCGCGCCTCGGGAGGGAACTTGCAGAAGTCGGTCACGCCCACCAATTGGTCCTGGGCACCGATGTCGTAAATGATCTCGGTGAAGTTGGGGGAAAGGGAAATCACCCGGTGGGGGAATGTCCCGGTCGGGACCGGGGTCCGGTTTTGCGCCAAGGCAACCGCCTGGATCAACAAAAAAAGCGCGATCCGGCCGCCGGATTTTAAATAATGAATTATGGATTTTGAATTCAACAAATCAATCAACCCTTTGAAAGGCAGGTGTCTTTTTGAAAGCCACCCAGTGTACAATCTCCCCAATGGATATTCAAAACAAGCCTGAAAAGAAGGCCTGCGGCCGCTGCGGCCAGGCCTTCGATTGCCATTCCCGCTCGGGCGGGTGCTGGTGTGAAAGCCTCCCGCCCCTTCCCAAGGCGGTGGCCGGTCACGACTGCCTGTGTCCTTCCTGCCTGCAAAAGGAAATCCAGGCCCAACAAGCCGCTTCCAAACCCTAGGAGACCCTCTTGCCTTCCGAACTGCGCATCGCTTCCTTCCTGCCCTCGGCCACCGAGTTGGTCTGCGCCTTGGGCCTGGCCGACAACCTGGTGGGCGTCTCCCACGAATGCGACTATCCGCCCGAGGTTGAAGGCAAACCCGTGGTCGTGCGGTGCGCCATGGACCTGGCCTCCCTGAGCCTGGATCAAATTGACAAGGCCGTCAGCGAACGGGTGGGCGGCGGCGGGAGCGTTTACGCCGTGGATGAAAAAGCCATCCGCAAAGCCTCCCCCAGCCTCATCCTCACCCAGGACCTGTGCCAGGTCTGCGCGCCCTCGGGCAACGAAGCCACCCAAGTCCTGAAGTCCCTCCTGCCCCAGCCGGAAATCCTCTGGCAGACGCCCCATTCCTTCGGGGACGTGCTGGCCGACCTCGTTGCCTTGGGCGCGAAAACCGGAACGCGGGAAAAGGCGGAACAATTGGCGCGGGAGGCCCGTGGGCGGGTTGAAAAGGTGAAAATAACGGCCCAGGGACTCCCGAAAGTGAAGGCCTTCTTCATGGAATGGGTGGACCCCGTTTATTGCGGCGGCCATTGGGTGCCCGAAATGATGGAATGGGCGGGCGGCCTGGACGCGATTTCCAAACCCAACGTGGATTCGGTGAGGATTCCCTGGGAAGAGGTGGCCGGTTTCAACCCCGACGTCCTCATCGTCTCCCCCTGCGGCTTTGGAACCGCCGAGGCCCTTGAGCAAGCCCGGCGGTTGAAATCCAGGCCCGGTTGGAAGGGCCTTTCCGCCGTCCAAAAGAGAAAGGTTTTCGCCGTCGACGCCAATTCCTATTTCGCCCGGCCCGGCTTGAGGCTGGTGACGGGCGTGGAGATTCTGGCCCACTTGTTCCATCCCGAGGCCTTTCCCTGGACGGGCCCCGCCGGCGCTTTCGCCCCGGTACGGCTTCCTTAATGGACCCCTCACCGGAAAAACCCGCCCTCAAGCTTTACACCGTCGGCCATTCCAGCCGCACCTTCGAGGAGTTCCTCCAACTCTTGAGGGCCCACGGCATCGGGCGCATCGCCGACGTGCGCACGGTCCCCAAATCCAGGCGTGTGCCCTGGTTCAACAAGGAAGAGCTGGCCCCGGCGCTCAACCAGGCCAAAATCCAATACGCCCACCTTCCCGAATTGGGCGGATTGAGGCACGCGAAAAAGGACTCCCTCAACCTGGGTTGGAGGAATGAAAGCTTCCGGGGATTCGCCGATTACATGGCCACGCCGGAGTTCGAGAA
>JAICXI010000248.1 GCA_025980505.1 bacterium
ACCAGCAGGAACCCGCCCGTGTTGAAACTGAGGATTTGGTTGGCCTTCCCGGCCAGGGGCAGGCGGGCCTTGAAAAGGCCGAGGACCGTCGCGGTGTTGGAGCTGTCGGCCTTATAGGCGGATGTCCCGGAGAAAACGGAAATGTTGGAAGAGTCGATCTCCGCCGTGGAGCCGGCATTGCCGAAGCGGCCGATCACCGCGGCCTGGAACCGGTCCGGCACGTTCAAGTAAAGCTCCGGGCCCGCGGACAGGAAATCTTGGCTTTTGGCGATGAAGTCGACATCCACCAGGTTTCCGCTGATGTCGGTCTTAAATTGGTCCCTTTCCTGGGCCGGGGAAAGTTCAGCCGTTACCACGCCCCCGAACCGCAATTGGGAGGGATGGGCGGTGTTTTCCAAGGGAATATCCACCAAAAGCCCGGAAGTGGAATGAAGGCCCGTGACCGAACCTTTGCCGTTGGGCCCGCCGGGGTAGGACGCGGGTAAATCCTTATTGGTTTGAAAAAGGTCCACTTCGGTTCCCAAAACAAAAGGGCCGAAATCATAGGCGGTTCGTGCCATCCCACGGTAACGGTCCAGGGAGTTGTCGAAGCCCGTCACCAGGTCGATTTGCTTGGAGGCCGAGAGCCAATCGCCGCCGGCTTGGAAGGCCCATTGACGGGTGGGGAAAAGAATGAGGCCCTGGTAAGTGAAGGCCGAGTCCGTGCTGTTGAGGAGGGTGGAAGAAGGAAAATTGCTTCCCAACTTGGGAAGGGCACCATAAGCCTGGATTTGGCCCGAAGCATTGCCTGCCGGAGTTTCCTGGAACCAAGGTCCTGCCGCATCCAAACGGTTTTGGGCCGGAAGGAGGGCCAGTCCGGCGGGATTCCCTAAGATAAAGGGATTGATATCGACTGTTTCATCGCTCATCACCAAGCTTAAACCGCCGACGGATTCGACCCGGGTATCCGAGGCGCGCAGGAGGGAAAGACCGCTCAGGGCCATCCAAAGGAAGAAGAAAAGGGGAAGTTTTCGCATGGTTCCTTCAGATGAAATATTACGGACCTATGCCTTCGGCAAAGTTGTTTTGTTTCCACCTTCTCCCTTGAGGGGAGAAGGCAGGGGTGAGGGTGGCTTGGGCTACTTCAATCACCCCTCACCCCATCCTCTCCCCCTAGGGGCGAGGGGTTTCCATCGATGCTTTGCCAAGTGAATAGTTCCGAAACATTATACCATTTTGTCAAGAATGATCGTTAAAGCCAAGTAAGCTTTTAGGTTGGAATTCGCAATGGGTTGAAAATGAAAGAAATGCATGGGGTTTGACCCGGCGTTTTCCGGTTGGCTCCATGACTTTTCCGATAAGGACGGATATAATTTGCCATCCTTTATACGTTTTGAACCGCCCCTCGCTTTACCCGACAAAAGCCGTTTTCAGAATAGATCCTTTCGGGAGAATTTATGAAAAAGATAGCCGCAGTCCTGGTTGTTTGTTGCGCCTTGATCCCAACCTTCCTCAATGCGGAGGAAATCCAACCGCCCATACCCACGGGAGATGACGTTCCGGCGCTGCCGCCGGCCGTGGATTTAAACCAGATCACCCCCTTGCCCGGAAGCGCCGGGTCTTTGCCGGATCAAGTCCCCCCGCCTTTGGTCCCCACGGAAACGCCGACGGTGGCTCCCGCCGGTAAGCCGAAAGCCGAAGCCCCGGCGGATACACCGACCCTTTCACCCCGGGTCCCGGAAAGGCCCAAGGAAAAGGCCCAAATGCCGGCGGGTACCGCCGTTTCAGCCGGGGCCCTGACGGATTATTTTCCGGACGCCCCCGGGACCCAGTGGACCTATGCTTATTTGAAACCCGCCGAAGGTGAAACGGAAAAGAAGACCCGGACCGTGGAATGCGCCGGCGCCAGTGCCATGGCCAATGGGACCTTGCGCGTCGAGATGAAGGTGACGGAAGGCGGCCGAACCACCTTGGAGAAGTATTCCCTTTTCGAGGACAAGGTCCAACATACCTTCAGCGGGCAAGAAGAATTGAAGGACGCCTACGCCTTCAAACTCCCGGCTTCCGGTGGCGCGTCCTATTGGACCACCACCGATGCCGCGGGAGCCGTCCATTCCTTTAGGTCCACCTTCGGCCAGGCCCAGGTTTACCGGAAGACCTATCCCGATTGCGTGATCGTGAGGGAAAAGGTGACCAAGGGGAAGGAACAGGCCCATACCTTGATTTCCTATTACGCGAAGGGGACCGGGCTGGTGGCGGTGGAATTTTACCTACCGGGAATGAAACTATCCCAATTCAAATCCATAGCCTTGGTTCAAAGGTAGGGAAAGCCGCCTCCGCCTTCATCCCGGAAACCAGGGGGGAAGGCGGGACTGGAATGACAATCGGAAGGGGGGCGTTTTATTTAATAACGGCGAGGAGGAAGTATGAAAAGAGCGATCTCGGTTTTGGCCCTCGGTTTGGCCTGGATGCCGTCCTTGTTGAATGCCGAAAATCCCACCTTGCGGGCCTCCGGTTATTTTCCGGCCGTTGTCGGCGGCCACTGGACCTATGAATATCTCAAGCCGGACAAGGGCGAAACGTCCGCGGGCAGCTTTACCGTCAAGTGCATCGAATCCCAACCCAAACCCGACGGAACCTTGCGGGTCGTCCTGGAAACGCAGGAGGGGGGGCGGCCCCTCCGTGACCGTTATCTCGTTTCCGGCGACCGGGTGGAACATACGGCCGCGGGCGATGAGGCTTTCAGCGGGGATTTTACCTTCAAGCTGCCCAAGGCGGGCCAGGCCGCGGCCTGGTCCATCCGGGAAAAAAACGGCACCCTCCACCGGTCCAAGGCTGTTTTCGGGAAAGCCCGGGTCTACCAGAAGACCTATCCGGACTGCGTGGTCGTGACCGAGAAAGTCCTCCGGCACGGCGGGACCCAAAACACCGTCCTTTATTATTACGCCAAGGGCATCGGTTTGGTGGCGATGGAAGTTTATTCCAAGGGCATGAAACTCCTGCAGCCCAAATCCATTGCGTTGGTTCAAAGGTAGGAAGGTGGGCCCGGCCGGGTTTTAACTTGGGCCTTGGTTTTGGGATTACCAGTACTTCCGGACCTCAAACTGGGTGATCAGGACCATTGTTTGGGAAGAAAGAAGATCATTGGAGAGGCTATAGGCCGCGGCGTTTCCGGAAGAGGCAATCCCCTTGGCATAATTCACCCCCACGCTTGCCGCCCAACCGCCCTTAAAGGCGTATTCGAAACCGGGTCCCCCGTAAAGCGCATCCAGGCCCCCCCCGCCGTTGTCCCCCGAGATGAAATAATGGACATATCCAACGGCCAAATAAGGACGGGCCGGGCCGGTTAAAAGCAGGTACCGTCCCTCAAGTCCAAATGAAAGGGCGCTTCCGGCATAACCCGACCCCAGGGAAAGCAGGACATGGGATTGGGGCAGCCAGGAAAATCCGAGGCCCACTCCCAAGGGACCCGTTTGCCCGAAGAGGGAGAATTTCGACGGCCGACCTTGGGGCGCCGAGGACCCAAAACCGGGCCGCAAACCCGAGGTTAAGAAAAAAAGAAAGAACAAAAGGGCGCGCCCATAAATTTTAGCCCGCAGTTTTTTCACGAGGCCACCTGCATTCGTTGGGATGGGTCATTTATAGCAGGTTTGAAAAATTTCTTCTTTCGAAACTTCCGCTGGAATCCAAAAAGCCCTTCTTAAAACGATTCCAACAAAATTTTTTTCGGGTTAAACGAAGCCTTGCTTATTTCGGGATTTTACGTCCCCGTAAAGTGGCTTAAGCGTAAAATTTTAGTCAGTATTAATGCTTAAAAGGCGTTCTATGCGAATCGGGACGGCGGTCGTATCGCTCCTGTTTTTAACGCTGGCCTTGCCTTGGGCCTGCAATAAAATGACGCTGGCTCCCATGGCGGCGTTGACGGCTTTTACCCCGACTCCCGACCCTCCCGGCCTGTCGCCCGTTCCCAGCCAGAGTTCCACCCCCACCTCTTCTTTTACCGCGACCTTGACCGGCACTCCGACCGCTTCCTTTACCTTTACTTCCAGCTTCAGCCC
>JAICXI010000263.1 GCA_025980505.1 bacterium
CTTTTGCGGTAAGCGGCCTTGTGTTGCCGCAAGGATTTCTTTTGGACGTCCGAGAGGTCCAGGCGTTTGATGATTTCACGCCGGGTCAGGCGGGTCGAGGAAGTTTCGGTGGGCAGGGGTTTGACGGCCGAAGACGACGCCGTCTGTCCCTGGGAAGGCCCCGCCCCCGAGAAAAGGATGGCCGATGCAATGACGAACACCCATTTTTCGCGTTTCATCATCCCTCCCGGTGGAAAATTTTAAAGGAAAATTTCGTCGTCGCCCAAAGGATCGATGCGGCCTTGATCCTTCAGGACATCCGGCGCTTTATCGGCCGGTTCGCTCATCAAAACAGAAACATGCACCACGCCCGGATCCCGGGTCACATTGACCGCCGGGTCTGAAACCGTCATCAGGAAGGCCGCCAGGTCGTTCTTGTCGACCGAATCCTGGTGATAAAGGACTCCCGTAAAAGTCATGCACAAGCAGGCCGCCGCGGCCACCCAACGCACGGGATGGACCCAAGGGCGCCAGACGAAGGAAAAATGCTTGCGCCGGGAAAGAATGCGGTCCTCCAGCTTGAACCAAACGCGCTCCGAAACCGCCGCATCCGGGCCGGACTTGCCCATTTTCCGCAGGGCCTTCGCGATATCTTCGTCTTTCCAAACAGGTCTCATGTTCCACCTCGCCTTCCCTTTTAAACGTCTTCGTGGGAAAGCCCCTCCTTTTGCAGTTGCTCCTTCAAGAAGGCCTTCGCCCGATGGATATTGGACTTCACCGACCCCAGGGAAAGTTGAAGGGCCGCCGCAATATCCTCGTAACTCAATTCCTCCATCTCCCGCATCAAAAGGCAGGCCTTTTGCTTTTCCGGGAGTTTCTTCAACGCCTTCACGATCACCGGGCTGAAACCCAGGTCAATGGCTTTTTCGCTGTCCTTCTTATCCTGCACCTCCGGAGCATTTTCAAACCCCAGGAAAGCCAGGATCTTCCTTCGCCTGAGCAAATCCAGGCAATGATTGGTGGTCATCCGGTAAAGCCAGGTGCTGAAGGCCGATTCACCCCGGTAGTTCTTGATCCGGTCAAAAACCTTCAGGAATATCTCCTGGAGGGCATCCTCGGCGTCATGGGGGGTTCCCAACATGCGCCAGGATAAATTATAAACTTTGGTCCGGTGCAATTCGTATAAAACATGAAGCCCGGCGATGTCGCCGTTTTGGCAACGTTCAATGGCCTCCGTTTCAGTCATGCGTCACCTGGTTACCTATTTTTAAGACGTTTTACCGGTCCAAATAGTTCCAACGACCTCCCCTCCCACCCCAAGGGGGCGCCACCCCTTCCAAGGCAACCAAAGGGTTGTTTCAGCGTTTAACGGGCTTGGGGTGCCGGGACCGCCGAATCATGGATTTTTGAAGAAAGTAAGCAGGCTCCGGACCATTAAACCGGTCCCGCCGTAGGTCAGGTAGGGGAGGGCGGGGTATTCCCGCTCCAGATAGGCCGGGCCGGCGATATCCAGGTGAACCCAAGGGGTGTCCCCCACGAATTCCTGGAGGAAAAGGCCCCCAATAATGGTGCCGGCTTCCCTGCCGCCACCGATATTCTTGATATCCGCCACCTTGCTTTTGATGTCGTCGCGGTATTCCTTGACCAAGGGCATTTCCCAGATCCTTTCACCCTCGGCTTCGGTGGCTTCCTTGACCCCTTCCAACAACTGGGCGTCATTGGACATGGCCCCCGAAACCAGGGAACCCAAGGCCACCACGCAGGCTCCCGTCAAGGTTGCCATATCCACGATGCCGTCCACCTTCTGTTTTACGGCGTAGGATAAGGCGTCGGATAAAATGAGCCGCCCTTCCGCGTCCGTGTTGAGGACTTCCATGGTCTTGCCGTTCAGGGCCTTGAGGACGTCCCCCGGCTTGTAGGCCCGGCCCCCCGGCATGTTTTCCGTGGTGGGAATAATCCCGTGGACTTCCACGGCGGGGTTGATCTTGGCGATCTGGCTGAAAACGCCCAGAACCGCCGCGGCACCGGCCATGTCCATTTTCATGGTTTCCATGGAACCCGCGGGCTTTAAGGATAATCCGCCCGAATCAAAGGTGATGCCCTTCCCCACGATGGCGATCGACTTCTTGGGTTTCCCCGTGGGCTTGTAGTGCAAATGGATCAGGTAAGGTTCCTGGGCGCTTCCGATATTGACGCCCAGGATGCCCCCCGCGCCCATCCGCTTCAAGTCCGTCTTCGTGTAAAGTTTCAAGCGGACGGGGCCCTTGGCGATTTTGCGGGCCGTGTCGGCCAAGACCTTCGGGGTCACGTCGCTGGGGGCTCCGTTGACGAGATCCCGCGCCAGGACGGCTCCTTCGCAGTAGCTTTCGGCGGTTTTCAATGCGCTGCGCGCGGCCGTCAAGAAATCCGGCGGGACTTTGAAGTCGAACTTCCGGACCCCCTTCGGCGCGTCCGCGGTTTGGGTTTTGTAACGGGAAAACTGGTAGGAACCCAGGATCAAACCTTCCACAAAGGCCTTGAGGTATTCCGGTTTCAGGGTCCGCGGCCATTCCAAGGCCATCTCCTCCGCGCGGATCTCACGGGCCTTGCGGGCCAACCTTCCCCCCGCCCGGCGGAACGTTTCCGCACCGGCTTCGGTCCTGTTTCCCAACCCCAAGGCAACGGCCCTTTCAACGGCCTGGGGATGGGCCACGGCCGCCTGCGCTTCCTTTCCCTCGAAACCTTCCTCTTTCATTTGCCGGCGCGCCGCTTCCCAGGCCTTTCCGGGCGCGTTGAAAAAGCCGCTTTCCTTCTCCCAGGCCAACAGCACCGGGATTCTGGCCCGAAGGGCGCCGGAAAGGATTGAAAATTGGATCACAAAAGCCTCCTCTAGAGAGATAAAGCTGAAACGCTTCCGACCGGTCGAAACTTCTCGGGCTCGGGAACCGAACCCCGGCATGGGAACTCATTTTATCCAAGGACTCCGGAAAGATACAAGCGAAGGGTTGGCCGGGTAGTGTCTCAGTTTGATGAGAAGTCCGCTTCACCCCCACTCCGGCCCTTTTGCCCTGAGGCCCTCGAAGGGCTCCCCTCAAGGGAGAGGGTAGGGTGAGGGGTGGTGCCGGTTTCCGGGATTTCGAACTGGGACATCACCTTTGGCCGCCCCGTTAGGACGACAAGGCGGAATACAATTTTTCCTTTTGAAGTCTTTTTTTAACGAGGCCCAGGGCCCTTTCCAATTTTTCCTTGTTGCCGGGCATATGGGGCCAGGGGCTGGCGCCCGAAGGATGGGGGATGGGGATGATCCAAGCCGGGCCCCCGGGGAGGTCCCTTCGGAATTCCCGGCCGATGACCTCGGAGAATTTATGCGGCCCCAATATCCGTTCAATGGCCAGCCCCCCGATAAGGACCACCACCGAAGGGCTTAAGAGCCGGAACGCCTCCCTCAAGTAAGGTTCGCAATTTTCGATTTCCGCGGGGCTGGGTTTGCGGTCCCCTTTGCCGTGGGCGGCCTTGCCGGGATAGCACTTGGTGACGGCGGTGATATAGGCGTTACTCCGGATCCGTTCTTCGCTCATGCCCAGGGTGCCGAGCCACCGGAAGAGCCTTTTACCGGCGGTCCAGGCGAAATTCTTCTGGGCGGCGGGCTCCCGGACCCCGGGAGCCTGGCCGATCAAAAAGAGGCCGCCCTTCCGAGCCGGACCCGTGCCCGCGACCGGGCAGTTGCCGCCCCTGGGAAAACACTTGGAACAACGGCGGATGTTTTCGTGCAGCCGGTCCAGGTCCTTTTCGGGGAAAAAGGCCTTACTGGGAATCCCCTGTGTTCCCGCCGTCGTTTTTGGAATCCTGGTTTTGGGCATTACCGGCCTTGGTTTCATCCGAAGAGGCTTCGTCCTTCGCCCCC
>JAICXI010000131.1 GCA_025980505.1 bacterium
AAGCTCATGGGAAGAGGTCCAAGATGCCGATTTACGAATACAACTGCGACAAATGCGGTCATTTTGAAATCTGGCAATCCATTAAGGACGACGCCTTGAAGGCTTGCCCGACCTGCGGTTCGGGGGTGGAAAGGCTTCTTTCGGCGAACGTCGGCTTTGTGCTCAAGGGTTCGGGCTTTTACCAGAACGAGTATAAAAATTCCGGCGTTTCCAAGCCCGAAAAAAAGGCCCCGGAGTCCTCCGGGCAGGCCCCTTCGGCGGGCGCGGGACAGGGTTGCGGTAATTGCGGCGGCCCGGACCCCTGCCCCTCGGGGAACAATTGACGGCAGCGGCCGGCGGTCCGCAAAAGCCAAAGGCTATCGGCCAAGGGCTAATCGCCGTCTTTAGGTTGATGGTTGTCTTTCCCGGCTGAGCGTTGGATGGTTGAAACCGCAAATCCGGAATAAAACTGGAACGGAGTGACGCATGGCGCCCGGATGGATCGTCGGCATCGTGGTAGGTTATGTCTTGTTCAACCTCGGCCTCTGGAAATCCGATTCCAGCCCCAAGCCCCAGGATACCTGGTGGGCCATGGTCATGCTGGGCGGAACCGTCCTGCTGTTCCTTTCGGTTTTGTTATGGGCCGTGCCCAGCTTCTTTTCGTAAGAAACCCACCGGAAACCATGAAAGAACTCATCACGGAAGAACAAGCCAACCTCCTGATCCTCCTCCTATCCATTGCGGTAACGGCGGGGAGCCTGGTTTTCGCTTTTGTCCGGCGGCCGAAGGTTCCGAAGCCGCGGAAGAAGCTTTGGGGGATCCAGACCGTGATCAGCGCCGCCCTTGGGCCGGCGATTTGGTGCTTTTGGCGGGTTTATAATTCCATCGAGGATTATTACGGGTTGGATTCGCTGAAGGCCTTGGGGATCAATTTCCTGATCGCGGTGGGCATCGGCGTCCTCTTTTTTGCCTTGTTTTTTGGGGCCCCCCGTTGGGCTGGAACATCCAAGTCCGCCCAACGCCAAAAGTAACCTTCCTTTCTCCCTTGGCCCCGGGCGGCCGTCCTGAACAGTTTCGGCGAACCTAAGAAAGCGGTTGGACCGTCTAATCACCATGAACCATTCCGATCCCTTATCCGTTTTAAGCGAAGTCCGGCGGTTGGAAATCGCCACCCGGGGGCCGGTGGACACCCTTTTGAAGGGCGCCTACAAAAGCACCTTCCGCGGCCGCGGGCTGGAGTTCCACCAAGTCCGGGAATATACCCCCGAGGACGACTTCCGCAGCATCGATTGGAACGTGACCGCCCGCCTGAATTCCCCTTTCGTCAAAACCTTCGTGGAAGAACGGGAACTGCAGATTGTCCTGGCCGTGGACTTGTCCGCCTCGGTTTGGAACGGGGAGGGGCCCTTCAGCAAGAAGGAAACGGCCTTGAGGCTGTGCGCGGTCCTGGCCTTCGCCGCGGTGCAGCATCAGGACCGGGTGGGCCTCTTCCTCTTCACCGACCGCGTGGAATATTACCTCCCGGCCCGGCGGGGCAAGGCCGCCACGATGCTGGCCTTGAGGCAGTTGATCGGGTTCCGGCCGGAGGGGCGGCGTACCGATTACCGCCCGGCCTTCAAGATGCTGACGAAAGTCCTCAAGCGGCGAAGCGTCCTTTTCCTGGTCTCGGATTTCACCGAGCCCATCCCCGTGGAAACCGCCGGCGTACTGGCCCGGCGGCATGACCTGGTGGCCGTTTCCCTGCAGGAGCGGCTGGAAAAGAATCCCCAACTCCCGGCCCGCCTGGCGGTCCGGGACCCGGAAACGGGCAGGGTGGGCTACCTTTCACCCCGTTCGGACGGCGCCTTCCGGAAGGCCCTGGATTTCCGGGAAAACCAACTGAGGGCCTGGACGGCCAAGGGGGCCGACCGGTTGGACCTGCTGGCCGGTGAAAACGTGATCCCGCCCTTGATGCGGTTTTTCAAGAAACGCATCGAGAGGATGGGGAGGCGTTAAGTAAAGAAGATTTTGAATTGGGGTTGTCTTAACCGGTAAACCGGTTGGAAACTCCGGCCTTCAAATGAAGGCCGAAAACCAGGTCGTGTTAAAGTTCGAGGGGTGACGTTCAAACTGTGCCACGGCCGAAAACTTCGAGTTTTTTAAGGTGCCTTGAATGAACCTGTTGGGAATCCATTTCGCGGACCCGGTCTGGCTTTTGGGAATCGGCTTGCTGCCCGCCCTGACGGTGGCCCTTTGGTCCCTTTCCCGCGCCAAGCATTCCACCCTTTCCCTGGGCAATCCCCGCCTGGTGGAAGCCGCGGCGACCCTTTTTTCCGCCCAATTGGTGCCTTGGGCGCTGCGGTTCCTGGTCCTGCTCCTTTGCCTGGTGGCCGCGGCCCGGCCCCAATCGGGGCGGAAAAAGGTGGAGGAGAAAAAACCCGTCACCGACCTTTTCGTGGCCCTCGACGTTTCCGGCTCCATGATCACCAACGACCTCAAGCCCAACCGCATTACGGCGGCCAAGAAACTCCTTTCCTAGTTCCTGGACATGGTCCAAAACGCCAGGGTGGGGCTGACCATTTTCGCCCGCATCAGCTTCACCCAATGCCCCCTGACCACCGACGTGGGGGTGGTCAGGCAGCTCCTGGCCAATGTGGAGCCGGCGCCTTATTCGATCAAACTGGACGGGACGGCCATTGGGGACGCCCTTGTGTCCTGCCTGAACCGCCTCCAGAACGGCACGGGAAAGGCCGGGGCCCCCGACGGGGAGGCTCCGTCCCTGGTCCACCGCTTGTTCCCCTCGGCCCAGGCCGAGGAGGAGAAATCCGCCAACAACCAGGCCATCATCCTCCTGACGGACGGCGGCAACAACGCGGGGGTGGTGGATCCTTTCACGGCCGCCAAAATCGCCGCCAGCCGAGGGGTGAAGATTTACACCATCGGCATCGGCAGCAAGGAAAGGGTGCCGGCCCTCTTTGTTTATCCCGACGGGCACATGGCGCCGGCCATCGACCAAAGGACGGGACAGATCGCCATGAGCGACCCGGTGGACATGGTCAGTTTGAGGGAGATCGCCCGGCTCAGCGGGGGGAAAGCCTACGCCGCCACGGACAACAACGCCTTGCGGGCCGTCTTGGACGACATCGCCCGGTTGGAAAAGAGGGATGTGACGGTGGTGAGCCATTGGGAGTACAACGAATTGGCCCCATTGTTTTTGTTGGCGGCGTTCCTCATTCTCTTCCTGGATGCGGGGTTGGAGATGACCGTCTTGAGGACGCTTCCTTAAGGCCGGGAACCGGTCCTTGGCCTTGGGCCCCGGCCGGTCCTGGATGGATTTGGAGTTAAAATGGAAATCGCAAACCACAATTGGTTCTGGTTCCTCCTGCCCCTCTGCCTGGGGGCGTTGGGGCTGGCCCTTTTTACTTTCGGCCGTGACCGGAAGGACCTCCAACGGTTGGGGGCCCACCACCTGGTCCTGGCCCCGGGAATGGCCTGGGCCCGCCGGCTTTTGAAGGGCGGGTTGCTTTTAACCGGCCTTTGCCTCATTTTCTTGGGGGCCGTCCGGCTGCAGGGAAAGCCCCTGCCCGAGGACCTGGACTTGAGGGGCAGCGACGTGATGATCGTTTTGGACCTTTCCAAAAGCATGTTGACCCAGGATATGGTGCCCAACCGCCTGGAAGCGGCCAAGAAGGCCCTGCTTTCCTGGGTGCAAAACCGCGACGGGGACCGGGTGGGACTGGTGGTCTTCGCCGGGGAAGCCCTGGTCCAGGTGCCCTTGACGATGGACCTGGAAGCCGTTTCCACGGTCCTTTCGCGGGATGACGTGGACGCGGTGGACCGGGGGGGCACGGATATCGGGGAGGGCATCCGCACCGCGCTTTCGGTGTTCGACAAGGATGAAAAGGCCAAGCGCGGCAAGGCCATCCTGTTGTTGACCGACGGCGAGGACACCGACGGCGCCACCAACCTGGGGGCGGCCTGCGGGGAGGCCGAGAAAAGGGGGATACCCATCATCACGGTAGGCATGGGGACCCGGCAAGGGCGGCCCATTCCCGACGGGGTTTCTTTTTGGGGCGAGCCCGTTTATAAACAAGACGGCGCCGGCAACGTCCATGTCAGCCGCTTGGACGAAAAGACGCTCCAGGAAATCGCCGATAAGACCGACGGCCTTTTCATCCACGGGGACAGCACGGAAAACCTTTCGGGCATCGACGGGGCTTTTAACAAGTTGCAAAAATCCGAGATGAAGGGCAAGGGCGCCGTGCGCCGGCGGGAACTGGCGCCGTCCCTGGGGGCCTGGGCCGTCGCCAGCCTCCTGCTTTCGGGGTTGCTATGAGAAACCAAAACCATAGGATGGGACCCATGTGGAAAAACCGCTTCCGGACCGCCGCGCTCCTGGTCCTGGCGGCGTCCGCCGTTCCCGCGCCCGCCCGGGCCTTGGGCCTTTCCCCGGGGCGCGACGCCTATAACCGGCAGGAATACCAGGACGCCGAGAAATACTTCGGCGAGAAGGTCCGTAAATCGCCGGACGACGCGGACTCGCTTTATTCCTGGGGAAGCGCCCTTTACCAACTGGGGAAATATGAGGAGGCGGAATCGGCCTTCGGGCAGGCGGTCCAAAAAAAACCGGGTTTGGAACAGGGGTGGTACAACCTGGGGAACTCGGTTTTCCAACAGGACCGCTACAGCGACGCCATTGGGGATTACCAAAAGGCCCTGCAGCTGAATCCCGGCGACGCCGACGCCAAGTTCAACATGGAGTTGGCCGAAAAAATGCTGAAGAAGAACCCGCGAAAGGACAAGAGCCGGCAAGTTCAAAAGGAACGGGAGAAAAAGAAGAAAGAGGACCCAAAAAAGAAGGGACAGCCCGACCAAGCCCCGTCCCAGCCGTCGAACGGCGGCAAGCCAAAGGGGCGGCCGGACGCAAAGGGGAATCCATCCCCGGGCCGGAAGGCCCCCCCCCAACCCGGTTCCGGCAAGAACGGACCGAATTCCCCCTCGGCGTCCCAGGAAAAAAAGGAGGACCAGGCCCGGCAGGAACAAGCCAAGAAGGAATTGGGGCTGAGCGACAAGCAAATCCAGGATTTGATGGCCAAGCTGCAAAAGCAGGAAGAGCAAACCCAGCAGTATTTTTCGTCGAATCCCAAACGCGACGCGAAAAAGCAGGCGGATATCTGGAACTTCCTGCCCCGGCAGCAACAGCAATTCATGCAGCGGTTTTTTGGGAAGCCCGGAAAGGGCGACGACGTTCCGGAGGATTGGTGAAGCGCCGGGGCGATAGAGCCTATGGTTTTGGGGCCGTTTTTGATACCTTAGGGAGCCGTTGAACCAAGAGATAAAAGGGAAAGACCATGAGAAAAGTCCTGCGGATATCCGGTTGGTTGGCCTTGGCGGGGGCGGCGGGTTTGTTGTCCGCCCGCGGTTTCGCCCAAACCACCGAGGTCGGGTTGCGCCTGGACGTCGACAAACGCCAGGTGGCGGTGGGGGATACGCTCACGGTGACCATCGAGTTCAGGCAAGTGGGCGTCAACAACACCTTCACCGGATCGCCTTCCATCTCCACACCGGAGCATTTCGAGATCCAGGGGCAATCCTCGGCCACCCAGGTCACCATCGTCAACCAGCAGACGGCCCAGATTTCCACCACCCGTTACAGCCTGACGGCCACCAAGCCGGGGGACGAGGCCATCGGGCCGGCCCTATTGATCTACCAGGACGACCGGGGGAAAAAGCACGAAATCAAATCCAACGTGGCCAATGTCACGGTCGTGGAAAAACGCGGCTTTTCCCTTTTCGGGAACAAGGGCGGGAGCGCGCCCGCGCCCCCACCGCAAGCCAATCCCCCGGCCGCCGGCTCGCCCGACGAACTAAGGGGGCTGAAACCGCTCCTGCCCGAATCTTTTTCCTTCTTGAAACCCGTTCTCCTGGTTTTGATACTGGGGGCCATCGCGGGTTTC
>JAICXI010000093.1 GCA_025980505.1 bacterium
CCCACGGAGAAAATCTCCACCCTCGACGTCGTCATGACCAAGTTGCACGCGGGCGGCAAGTTCGACCACGACACCTACAAGGTGTCGGGCGGCTTGCACGGCGTGGGCGCCTCGGTGGTGAACGCGCTTTCCGAATGGCTGGAAGTGGAAGTGCGCCGGGAAGGGAAGATCTGGTACCAGTCCTACAAGCGCGGCAAGCCGGAAGGAAAGCTCAAGACCACGGGCGAAGCCAAGAAAACGGGCACCAAGACCACTTTCCGGCCGGACACGCAAATCTTCACCGAGACCGTTTATTCCTTCGACATCCTGGCCAAGCGCCTGAGGGAACTGGCCTTCCTCAATAAGGGCATTTACATCAAGCTCACCGACGAGCGCGGCAAGGGCAAGGAAGCGATCTTCCAGTTCAACGGCGGGATCATCCAATTCGTCAAGGCCTTGAACGAAAGCAAGGAAACCCTCTTCGCCACGCCGCTTTATTTCGAGAAGGAAAAAGACAAGGTGATGGTGGAAGTGGCCATCCAGTACAACGAGTCCTACGCCGAAACGGTGTTCTCCTTCGTCAACAACATCAACACGGTGGAAGGCGGCACCCACGTGCAGGGTTTCCGCTCGGCCTTGACCCGCACCATCAACGATTACGCCAAGAAGAATTCCCTCATCAAGGAGTCGGACCCGCCCATTTCGGGCGACGACGTGCGCGAAGGATTGACCGCGGTCATTTCCGTGAAGGTTCCCGACCCCCAGTTCGAAGGGCAGACCAAGACCAAGCTGGGCAACGGGGAAGTGGAAGGGATCACCCGCCAGGCCTGCAACGACGGTTTGGGGACGTTTTTTGAGCAGAATCCGACCGTGGCCCGCCGGATCGTGGGCAAGTGCCTCATGGCCGCCAAGGCCCGGGAAGCGGCCCGGAAGGCCCGGGACCTGACCCGCCGCAAGGGGGCGCTGGAAATCTCCTCCCTTCCCGGGAAATTGGCGGACTGCCAGGAAGAGGATCCTTCCAAGAGCGAAATCTACCTGGTGGAGGGCGATTCGGCCGGCGGCTCGGCCAAGCAGGGGCGCAACCGGAAGTTCCAGGCCATCCTGCCCTTGAAGGGCAAGGTCCTGAACGTCGAGAAGGCCCGCATCGACAAGATCCTCAACAACGACGAAATCCGCACCTTGATCACGGCCATGGGGACGGGCATCGGCGAGGACGACTTCAACGTGGAAAAGGCCCGCTACCACCGCATCATCATCATGACGGATGCGGACGTGGACGGCTCCCACATCCGGACCCTTCTGCTGACTTTTTTCTACCGCCAAATGAAGCCCTTGCTGGAGAACGGCTACGTCTATATCGCCCAGCCGCCCCTTTACAAGGTGAAGCGCGGCAAGAAGGAAATGTACCTGCAGGCCGAGTCGGACATGACCCGCTTCCTGTTGCAGGAAGGCATGGAGGGCATCCGGCTTTACCGCCTGGGCAAGGGGGGCGCGAAGGCCGCCCGCACCGAATTCCCCCAGGAGAAGTTGAAGGACCTGATCAACGACCTGGTCCGCATGGAATCCATCGGCGGGGCCCTTCAAAAAGCCGGCCTGAATTTGCGCGAGTTCCTGGAAGCCATGACCGGAAAAAAGAAGAAACCGCTTTATGAGATCGAAACCCCGCTGGGCATCGACCACGCCTATACCGAAAGCGAAAAGGACGACAAGGTCGAGAAGATGAAGCAAAAGCTCAAGGACATGAAAAAAGCCGCCGACAAGGGCAAGTCCGCCGAAGAGGGAATGGATTTCATCTACGACACCAGCCGCGACGTGAAGGACATGGTCAAGGTCAAGGCCATCAAGGATATGGCCGAGGTGAAGCAGTTGGAGGACATCCTCAAGCGCATGAACGCCCGCGGCGTGGAAACCACCGAGCTTTTCCCGGCGGAAAAGGAGGACAAATCCGACGCCAAGGTGAAGGAAATCAAGCCCCAATACGTGATCGTCCACAGCGGCCACGATTACTTCCTCGAGTCCATGTACGAAGTGGTCGAGAAAGTGAAGGATTTCGGCAAGGAGGGGCTTTCCATCCAGCGCTACAAAGGCTTGGGGGAAATGAATCCCGAACAGCTTTGGGAAACCACCATGGACCCTGAAAAGCGCACCTTGCTGCAGGTGAAACTGGAGGACTCGGTGGAGGCGGACAAGACCTTCGACGTCCTGATGGGCGACCAAGTGGAACCGCGCCGGAACTTCATCCAGACCTATGCGAAACAAGTAAGGAATTTGGACATCTAAAAGCAGTTGGGAATCAGGAGTGGGGGGTTCAAACCCCTAACTTCTCGCTTCGAACTTTTAACTCTTTGCGAAGCAAAGGAAAGACATGGCCAGGGCGAAAAAGAAAAAGGGCGGCGAACAGGAAAGTCCCGAACTTCCGGCGGAAAACGGCAACGGAGGCGGACAGGTTCCGCCGACGAAAGCCGCCCCGGCCGCCGCGGGCGGGGACGGCGGCGACCTCAACCGCGGGAACATCGTCGCCACCGACATCGAAAACGAGATGAAGGACTCCTACCTCGATTACGCCATGAGCGTCATCGTGGGCCGGGCGCTTCCCGACGTGCGGGACGGCTTGAAACCCGTCCACCGCCGCATTTTCATGGGCATGCACGACCTCTCCCTGACCTCCAAGAAGCCCTACCGCAAATCGGCCAAGGTCACCGGCGACGTCACGGGCAACTACCATCCCCACGGTACGGCCTCGGTTTACGACACCATCGTGCGCCTGGCGCAGGACTTCTCCATGCGCTACGTGCTGGTCGACGGGCAGGGGAACTTCGGCTCCATCGACGGGGATCCGCCCGCCGCCGAACGTTACACCGAAGTGCGCATGTCCCCCCTGGCCGAGGAACTTCTGAAGGATATCGACAAGAACACCGTCGATTTCGTGCCCAACTACGACAACACGCGCGAAGAGCCGCTGGTGCTTCCTTGCGCCTTCCCCAACTTCCTGGTGAACGGCTCCACGGGCATCGCGGTGGGCATGGCCACCAACGTCCCCCCGCACAACCTGGGGGAAGTGATCGACGGCTTGAGTCACTTGATCGACCACCCCGAGGCCACCGTCAAGGACCTGATCAAGTTCATCCAGGGGCCCGATTTTCCAACGGGCGGCTTCATCCTGGGCCGGGAAGGGATCCACGAGGCCTACACCACGGGCCGGGGCTCGGTCCGCATGCAGGCCAAGGCCGGCGTGGAAGTCGACAAGAAGGACCGCGAGCGCATCATCGTCTCCGAGCTGCCTTACCAGGTGAACAAGGCCCAACTCATCGAGAAGATCGCCGAACTGGTCCGCGACAAGAAGATCGAGGGCATTACGGACCTGCGCGACGAGTCCGACCGCGACGGCATGCGGGTGGTCATCGAGGTCGCCAAAAGCGCCAACGCGCAAGTGATCCTGAACAACCTCTTCAACCAGACTTCCCTTCGGACCTCCTTCGGCATCATCATGTTGGCCCTGGTCAACGGCCAGCCGCGGGTCCTCAACCTGAAGGGCCTTCTCCACCATTACCTGGAGCACCGAAAGGAAGTCGTCATCCGCCGCACCAAGTTCGATCTGGACAAGGCCGAAAAGCGCGCCCACATCCTGGAAGGCTTGCGCATCGCGGTGGACAACCTGGACAAGGTCATCAAGACCATCCGCTCCTCCAAATCCACCGAGGAAGCCAAGGAAGCCCTCATCAAGAATTTCGAACTGTCGGCCATCCAGGCCCAGGCCATCCTTGAAATGCAGCTGCGGCAATTGACCAGCCTGGAAATCAAGAAGATCGAGGATGAGTACAAGGAAGTCATCAAGACCATCGAAATGTTGAAAGGCATATTGGCCTCCGAAAAGAAACTTTGGCAGGTCATCAAGGACGAGCTGACCGAGATCAAGACCAAGTACGCCGACCCCCGCCGCACCGAAATCATCGGGAAGGCCCAGGACATCAAGATCGAAGACCTCATCGAGGACGAACAATCCGTCATCACGCTCTCCCACTCGGGCTACATCAAACGCATGCCGGTGGACACCTACCACAAGCAGCGGCGCGGCGGCAAGGGCGTGGCCGGAGCCACGATGCGCGAGGAGGACTTCATCGAGCGCATGTATACGGCTTCCACGCACGACTACCTCCTCATTTTCACCAGCTTCGGCAAGGTGCATTGGCTGAAGGTCTATGAGATCCCCGAGGCCTCCCGTTACGCCAAGGGGACGGCCCTGGCCAACGTCCTCAAATTGGGGGAAGGCGAGAAAATATCGGCCGTTCTGCCGGTGAAGGGATTCAACGAGAAGCTGGCGGTACTCCTGGCCACCGAGCAGGGGCTCATCAAGAACACGTCCCTTTCGGCCTTCGACAAGCCCCGGGCCGGCGGCATCATCGCCATCACTTTGGGCAAGGGCGACAAACTGGTCTCGGCCGAGATCACCGACGGCAAGCAGGACGTGCTGCTGGCCACGCGCCAAGGCAAGAGCATCCGCTTCCCGGAAAAGCAAGTGAGGGAAGTGGGCCGGGCGGGCAAGGGCGTCAAGGGCATCCGCCTTTCCAAGAACGACATGGTCATCGGCATGGAAGTGGTCAAGGAAGGCAAGTCCCTCCTGACCGCCACGGAAAAGGGCTTCGGCAAGCGCACCAAGCTGACGGCTTACCGCAAGCAGGGTCGCGGCGGCAAGGGCATCCTGAACATCAAGACCACCGCCAAAAACGGCCTGGCGATTTCCATCACGTCGGTAGGCGACGAGGATGAGATCATCGCCATGACCAAGGAAGGCAAGGTCATCCGCCAGCGCGTGAAGGAAATCAAGGCCACGGGCCGTTTGGCGCAAGGCGTGCGGCTGATTAAAATGTCTGAGGACGACCGCCTGGTGGCGGTCGTGAACGTCCCGAAGGACGAGGAAGCCGTCGGCGAAGCGAAGGAATGACAAGGCGCTTCACCCAAAGGGCACAGCCGAAACAATCCGGGTTTTGAATTCAAGCTGTGTCTCCGGGCCTCCGTGGTTATAGAATGGTTCGATAAAAGGACTTATAAGTGAAAAGCAAGTATTACCTGGCGCTCTTTTTTATCGGCATCCTGCCCGTCCTGGGGCTCACCGGCGTTTATTTCGGGACCGTCCTGACCCAACCGCCCCCCCCGGTGCCCAAGGGCGCGTCCAACGGCGCGGCGGTCCAAACCTCCATCCAGCTCCTGAAAACCCAGGTGGATTCCATGGCCTCCGCCATGTCCAATTCCATCAAGAGCATCAACAACGACGTGCCCACCCTCTCGGCGCACAACTCCGAAGCGGACCTCTCCACCTTCAAAGGGACCCATAACGGTGTTTCAGGCGTCGTGGTGCTTTCCGTGAACGGCAAGGTGGAACGCATGGTTCCCTCCGCGCCGCCCCTCATCACCGACCCGGCTTATGGCAGCTCGGAGGAATTCCAGAAGGCCGTGGGCAAGCTCAAGGAAAACGGGGGACAGCCTTACCTTTTTTACACCCAGAAACTGGGATACCCGGCCTTCGTTTTCGCGGTGTCCGTTTCCCCCCGGGAAGTGGCCGAAGTGGTGGTGGGGCTTTCCAACTTCTTCCGCGACATCAGCGCCAACAGCGGCGACATGCTTTTCCTGGAGGCGGGCTCGGGGCTCATGCTGTACCACACCAACCCCTCCAAGGTGGGCGCCCTCTTCAACCCGAACCAGGAAGGGTGGCTCAACAAGGTCCAATCCGACCTCGCCGGCGGGGCCGGCGGGCAGGTCTTCAACCCGGACGCGGTTTCGGCGGTTTACTCCTACGCGGGTTTCGGGAAATTCGGCATCGTCCACCTTTTTTCCTCTTCCATCCTGCAACCCGCCTCCCCGGGCCAGGCCGCTTCGTCGAAGAGCCCCTGGGACAACCCGCAGGAACTCATTCAAACCCCCATGAGCCTGGCCGCCCTCATCTGCCTGGGGTGGATTTTCATCGCCGGTTCCCTCTTTTGGGGGACGATCCTCGGCCCCTTGCGCCGCGCCACGGCCACGGTCTTGAACGCCGCCAACGGCAACGCCTCCCTGACGCCCGAAACCGTCAGCCGCTTCGGCAAGGACGAGGTGGGCCAGGTGGTGCAGGCCGCCGCGGCCCTGATGCACAAGGTGGATGAGGAAAAACAAAAAGCCGCCCAGGAAAAGGAAGAGGCCTTGAAGCGCGGCCGCGCCGAAGTGGACAGCAAGACCAAGGAAGCCGCCAACCAGGCCTCCACGGCCCAGCAGCAGGTCCGTACGGCCCAAGGCGAGCTGGCCGAGAAGAACCAGTTGTTGAACGACAAGCTGAAGGAATTGGACGCCATGAAGGGCATGTCCGAGGGGCTCCGCAACCAGGCGGAGCAGGCCAAGTCCGAGAGCGCCAAGCTCAAGTCCCAGCTTTCAGCCGCCGAGGCGGCCCAGGAGGACTTCAAGAAACGGCTTGTCGAAGCCCAGGGCAAAGTGGCGGAGATGGAGACCAAGATGCTCACGGCCGTGGCGGCCTCCTCGACCATCCAGGTTTCCCAGGTCCGCGCGGCCGCCATCCGCACCATGGCGGAGGAACTGAAGACCACGCTGGGCATCATCAAGGGCTACGTTTCCTCGGCCCTGGGTACCACCCAGGGCGGCATCAGCGAAAAGCAGCAGGAATTCCTGGGCATGGTCATCAACCGCTCGGCCCGGCTGGAAAAGTTCATCAACGACCTGGTGGACATTTACCAGGTTGAGATCGAGCAAGCCGAGGCCAAGCCCGAGGAAGTCAACCTCGCCTCCGAAGTCGAGGGACTGGCGTTCAATTTCCAGGCCCAAGCCGAAGTGAAGAACATCAAGATCAAGGTGGAGGCCAAACCGGGGCTTCCCAAGGTGCCGGTGGTCCGCCGGCGGTTCAACCAGCTTTGGAACATCCTGTACCTGCAGATCATCAAGGACGCACCCCGGGGAGCCTCCATCCCCATCACCCTGGAGCCCATCGGCGACAATGTGAAAGTGACCATCCAGGACCCGGGCCTGACCGTGGCGGCCGACGCCCTGCCCAAGCTTTTCGACGAGTTTTACGATCCCAAGCACCCCGCTTCGCCCCAACTGGCCGGCACGGGCCTCAAGTTCGCCCTGGTCAAGA
>JAICXI010000253.1 GCA_025980505.1 bacterium
AGGCGTGGTGGCCCACTTGGCCATTTCCGCCCTGGTCAACCACCTGGGGGAAAAGGGTGAGGCCGGAGGGTTCCTTTATGAGATGGAGGACACCCGCAAGGAGGAACACGGCCGGTTTGTTCTGATGACGGGCCACGTTTCGTTGCAGGAAGCCATGACGCGGCAGCACTTCCGGTACGCCTTCGCGGGACTGCACCTGGGAGGCATCGACTTTTACGGCGCCATCCGGCCCTACCTGCGGCAGGAAAACTTCGAGAAATCTTCCAAGCACCTTTGGAGCCAGTTTTACCTGGTCTCCCTTCCCAAGCTCCTGCGCATCATGCAGGAGGAGTTCGGACCCGAGGAGTTCGGGGTGGAGCACCTGCTGCCCGAGAGCCGGCAGAAGATCTTCAAGGAAGTGTTCGGAACACTGGTGGAGCGCTTTTCCGAGCAATACGTGAGGCTGTACGAGGACAACCGGCGGAACCTGGAAATGCTGCAGTCGGTGGGCTTCGAATTGCCCCGGGAAATCCGGGCCGCCGCCGAATTCACCTTCGGCAAGTTGTTCGAGGAGGAAATCCAGAAAAGGGAATGGTTCAAGGACCCGGACGCCTACCGCAACCTCATCTCGCTGGCCGACGAAGTGACCCAGCACGGTTACCGTATCGACCGTTTCGTGGCCGAGCATACTTTCCGAAACCTCATCACCGAGATCGTGGAGCAAGCCGTGGATCGGCCGTTGGAGGAAAACGTGCGTGCGGCCATCGCGGTGGTTCAACTGGCCAAGAGGTTGGGGCTGGAAAACAACCTGTACCTGGCCCAGGAAGCCGTCTTTGAGGCGGCCGAAAAATCGCTGGATTTCGAGAAGCTGACCGAACTGTCCGACTTGTTGGATTTGAAGACGGATTTGTTGCTGGCCAAGAACGTGAAGTTGAAGAAAAACATTCATGTGGACGAAGTGGAAGTCGGTTGAGACGTGCGGTGGGCGGAGGGTTCGCACGCAGTGGATGTTGTCGGCGGCCGCCCCGCTCCATTTAAGCGTTGAAGGGGATTTCCATGGCTGAACGCGCAAAAAAACGTTTCGCAAAGCAACCGGCTCCAACCGCGTCAAGGATTTCCAAGGGCGACCTGGACCGGTTCCTTTCCTTGACCCACGGCGACCCCCATTCGATCCTGGGCATCCACCCCCAAAAGGATGGGACCGTCATCCGTGTGTTCCGCCCCGACGCCCAAGCGGTTTCGCTTTTATTGCCGGCCGGCGGACCGGAGGCGGTGGCTTGCGCCTCCTGCCATCCCGCCGGCCTTTTCGAGGCCTTTATCCCCGGCGGCGCCCCCATCCCCCCCTATCAAGTGAAGGTCGAATACCCCGGCCAAAAGGTCTTCACTTATTGGGACCCCTACGCCTTCTGGCCGACCTTGGGCGAGATGGACCTGTACCTGCTGGGCGAAGGGACCCACGAGAAACTGCACGAGAAAATGGGGGCCCATTTCCTGGAGTGGCAGGGCGTGGAGGGCGTCTCCTTCTCGGTTTGGGCTCCCGGCGCCAGGGGTGTCAGCGTGGTGGGCGACTTCAACGGTTGGGACGGGCGGCTCCACCCCATGCGGTGCCTGGGTTCCTCGGGCATTTGGGAAATCTTCATCCCCGAGATAAAGGAAGGCATGAACTACAAGTATGAGATCCGAACCCACGACGGCCGGAAGCTGCTCAAGGCCGACCCCTACGCGTTCGCCACGGAAAAGCCGCCCCTGACGGCGTCGGTGGTCCACAAGACCCGCTATTCCTTCAAGGACCTGGATTGGATGGAACAAAGGTCCGAGGGCGATTTCCTGCGCAAGCCCTTTTCCGTTTACGAGGTGCATTTCGAATCCTGGCGCAAGGTGCCGGAAGACGGCGACCGTCCCCTGACCTACCGGGAAATGGCGGTCCAACTGGCCGAATACGCGCTGGAAATGGGGTTCACCCACGTGGAATTCATGCCCGTCATGGAGCACCCCTTCGGCGGGTCCTGGGGCTATCAGGTTTCGGCTTATTTCGCGCCCACGGCGAGGTTCGGGACGCCGGACGATTTCAAATACCTGGTCGACTATTTGCACCAGAAAGGCATCGGCGTGATCCTGGACTGGGTTCCGGCCCATTTCCCCAAGGACGATTTCGCCCTGGGCCGCTTTGACGGAACGGCCCTTTACGAGCACCTGGACCCCCGGCAGGGGGAGCACCCGGATTGGGGGACCTACGTCTTCAATTTCGGCCGCAACGAGGTGCGGAACTTCCTGCTTTCCAACGCCTTGTTCTGGATTTCGGAATACCATGTGGACGGGCTCCGGCTGGACGCCGTGGCTTCCATGTTGTACCTGGACTACAGCCGCAAGGAAGGGGAGTGGGTTCCCAACCGGTACGGCGGCAACGAGAACCTGGAGGCCATCACCTTCTTGAAAAAGCTCAATGAAATGGTGCATTCCCAGTTCCCGGGAGTGCTCATGGTGGCGGAGGAATCCACGGCCTGGGCCGGCGTCAGCCGGCCCACCTACACGGGCGGCCTGGGTTTCGGCTTCAAGTGGAACATGGGCTGGATGCACGACACGCTTTATTACTTCAGCCGGGACCCCATCTACCGGCGCTACGACCACAACAACCTCACCTTCGGGTTCCTTTACGCCTGGAGCGAGAACTTCGTCCTGCCCCTGTCCCACGACGAGGTGGTGCACGGCAAAGGCTCCCTCATCGACAAGATGCCGGGCGACCGCTGGCAGAAATTCGCGAACCTGAGGTCCCTCTACGGCTATATGTGGGCGCACCCGGGGAAGAAGCTCCTTTTCATGGGCGGGGAATTCGCCCAATTCTCGGAGTGGAACCATAACCGGAGCCTGGACTGGCACCTGACCCAATGGGCCGACCACTGGCGCCTGCAAAACCTCGTTTCGGATTTGAACCGTATCTATAAGGGCCATCCGGCCCTTTGGGATGCGGACGTGGAACCCGCGGGTTTCCAATGGATCGACGCCAACAACGCGGACGACAACGCGGTGGCTTTCTTAAGAAAGTCGCCTTCCACGGGCGGCCAGATCCTGGTCACCGGCAATTTCTCGCCGGTCATCCGGAACGGTTACCGGGTGGGGGTGCCCAAAGCCGGTTACTATAAGGAAATCCTCAACACCGATTCCCACCTTTATGGCGGCAGCAATTTCGGCAACAACGGCGGGGTCGAGGCCCAGGCCGTGCCTTGCCACGGCCAGCCTTATTCGGTGGTCATCTCCCTTCCGCCTTTGGCCACCGTGTGGTTCGAGGCGCCGTAAGCCCCTGATGCTCTTAACGGTGATTGGATTTATTCCGGCCAAGATTTCGGTGTCCAATCCCGGGGGGAAGTGCCGGAAGATTCGTGCTTTTTCGGGGTTTGGATCAAGTTGAACGTTGCGGCTGGTCCCGCCTCCTGCGTATAATGTGGCCTCATTTTTAACCGCGAGGCCCTTGACTTGAAATTCAAATTACCTATCCGTCCCATCGGAAAAAAAACCAAGGCGCAAGCCCCTGTTTCCAACGCCTGGACCCGCGTCCAATTGGCCCGCCACCCCCAACGGCCCTTTACCCTGGATTACATCCAACGGATCCTGACCGATTTCCAGGAAATCCACGGAGACCGGCTTTTCGGCGACGACCAGGCCGCCATTGCCGGGTTCGCCTACCTGGAGGAACAGCCGGTTTTCGTCATCGGCCAGCAAAAGGGGAGGGACACCAAGGAAAACATCAGGCGTAATTTCGGCATGCCCCATCCCGAGGGCTACCGCAAGGCCCTGCGCGTCATGAAAATGGCCGAAAAGTTCCACAAACCCGTCCTCACCTTTATCGACACGCCGGGTGCCTATCCGGGACTGGGGGCCGAGGAGCGCGGTCAGTCCGAGGCCATCGCCCGCAACCTCCTGGAAATGGCCAAGCTCCGCACGCCCATCGTGACGGCGGTCATCGGCGAAGGCGGAAGCGGGGGGGCTTTGGGCATCGGCGTGGCCAACAAGG
>JAICXI010000275.1 GCA_025980505.1 bacterium
AAAGGAATAATTGGTGGGTTGGTTGCCGTGGTACCAGATCTGCTTGTCGCTCGGGCAATACTGCGGCGTGGCCATCAGCGTGGGCACCGGAATGGCCGAGCTCAGCGACGAACTGGCCGTGAAGGTGACCGCCGATTGGGCCTGTACGGGAGAAGGGCCCGTCGCCAAAAGAAAAAAGAAAACCATCGCCAGTGACAGGACACCGGTCTTATTCGATGAACAAAGGTGGTTCACCCAGGTTGGATATAAGGTTGGTTTCAACTCATGGCCTCGCTTCAAGTTGCTTAAGACTAAGGAATTTTGAAAATTTAGAAAAGCCCTTTTTCATCAGAAAACTTGCAATTTTTATTCCCGAAACAAGCGGCAAGCTTTAACGGTAAATGGCTAAAATCAGGGTTTTTTTCCTTTAAGGGAACTCTTGTCCAAAACCATTAAATAATGTTTTTTTGAACAATTTGTTCGGAATCTAACAGGACGAGGGCCCCAAGGGCTTTTTAATCATCTTCCAAAAGACTTGGCGAAGCCTCTTCATCATTATCACTAGCGGGAAGCCCCTCCACCTTCTTGAGCCTTTTTTCAATCGTCCGGGTCTTCCGGGCCGCATCTTCGATGGTGTTGCCGGCTTCTTGGAGTTTCTTCTGGGTTTTTTCCAATATCCCCGCAAAAACCCCGAATTCTTTTTTAATCGACCCCAGCAAGATCCAAACTTCGCTGGACCGCTTCTCGATGGCCAGCGTCCTGAAACCGATCTGAAGGCTGTTTAAAATGGCCGCCAAAGTGGTCGGGCCCGTGAGGACAATCCGGTATTCGCTTTGCAAGACCTCCAGGAGCCCGGGTTGGCGAAGTACTTCCGCGTAAAGCCCTTCCGTCGGAAGGAACAAAATTCCAAAATCCGTCGTGTTCGGCGGGTCCAGGTATTTATCCCGGATGGCCTTGGCTTCCACCTTGATCCTCGAAACCAGGCCCTTGGTGGCTTCCTCCGCGGCGGCCCCATCCCCCTTTTCCACCGCCTCCACCAGCCTCTGGTAGTCTTCCTGGGGAAACTTGGCGTCAATCGGGAGATAAACTTCGGCGCCGGCCGGGTCCCTCCCGGGGAGCTTCAAGGCAAACTCCACGCGGTCCTCGCTGCCCTTTTTGGTGGCGACGTTTTTGGCATACTGCTCGGACGTCAAAATTTGCTGCAACAGGTTTTCCAGTTGGACCTCGCCCCAGGTTCCCCGGGTTTTGACGTTGGTGAGGACGGCCTTCAAATCCCCGACGCTGGAGGCCAGGGTTTGCATTTCTCCCAGCCCCTGGTGCACCTTTTCCAGGCGTTCGCTGACCAGGCGGAAGGAATCACCGAGTCTTTTTTCCAGGGTGGCTTGCAGTTTCTCATCCACCACCACCCTCATTTGGTCCAGCTTGCGGCCGTTATCATCCTGGAGGTCCTGGAGCTTCTTTTCCAGTGTGTGCCGGACCGCATCCAGCTTTTGTTCGTTCATCTGGGTCAAAGCCTGGAGTTGCCGGCTCAATTCTTCACGGGAGGCCCGTTCATTGGCATTGGCGGCTTCCCGGTTGCGGCCCATTTCGTCCTTCAGGACCTTCTCGAACCTTTCCTGCTCCCGGAGAAGCGCGTCGAGTTTTTCCCCGGCAACCTCCGGCCCCTTCCAGTTGAAACTCCGGAACGTCAGGAGCAAGAGTCCCGCGCCCATCCCCACGCCGAGTAAAAGGAACGCCCATTCCAGGTTCATTGGTTCCCTCGAAGCCTTTCGCGATTGATGACAGCCCCTTATAGTACCTCTTGGGTCCGAAGGCAATTCCACAAAATACCCGGCGGCAAAAGACCGGCGGGGCGGGTTTTTTCCCTTTAATAGTTGGCCGTTCCCACTAAAATGCTTGGATTCAACTAATAGGAGCGTGACCCTCCGTGGCTTTAATCGATCCCTTCAGCCGTTTTAAGCCGATGCCCCTTTCCCGCAAACGCCGCACCAAACTTCCGTCCTTCCGTACCGTCGTCTTTTTCACCCTCTTATTGGCCGGCCTGCTGACCTCCAAGACCTTCCTCATGAACCAATATAACTATATAAAGGGCCTGAAATACTGGCGCGCGGGAGACCTGGAACTGTCCCGGATGGAATTCGAAAAAGTCGCCAAACGCACCCCCGGTGACGCCAAGGCCGTGGATGGGCTGGGTTTGGTGGAGATGAAATCCGGCAACCTGGACAAGGCCAAGGAACTTTACGACCAAGCCATGAAAATGGGCCTGGCCTACAGCCGGAAGTTCAGCCACTTGAAAACGGGCCAGACTTTCATCGACGACGGCAAATACAGCGTCGCGGAACTTGAGTTGCAGCACGCCTTGGAGCTCCAGCCGAACAACCCCGACATCTACGTGGCCCTGGGCACGGTCGAACGGGCCTTGGGCCAGGTCAACAAGGGGGAAAAATATTACGAACAAGCCCTCGCTTACGATCCCCAGAACAAAAAGATACAAGTGCTCCTGGAGCAGGCCCGGGAGGAAAAGGACCGGGGGTCCATTTATTACATTTTCGACCGGAACGGCGTCCCCTTGGCCCTTGAGTGGACCAAAAACGGCGAGCGGGGATACCCCTACGGCAAGGAATTCGCCCACCTGATCGGCTACGACGACATCTCAGAAGATAACAACCGCGGGACGGCGGGCCTGGAAAAGGTATACCAGCAGTATTTTCCCGGCAACAAACTTTACCTGACCATCGACAGCCGTATCCAAAGGGTCCTTTCCAAGGCCCTGGGGTGGCAAAAGGGGGCCATTGTGGTCCTCGATCCCCGCACGTGTGTAATCCTGGGCTGCGTTTCCCAACCCACCTACACGCCCGAGAAGGTCCATGCCGAATGGAACAATTACTTTTACAGCAAAACCACGCCCCTTAAAAACCGGGCCTTCGAGGGCTTGTACGAACCCGGTTCCATCATCAAGATCATCACTTCCGCGGCCGCGGTGGAGAAAAACATCAACTTGAATTCAGTCTTCCCTTTTTATTGCAAAGGCTACACTTACATCGACGGCAGGATTTTCTATGACTGGCAAAGGCACAAGACCGTCCGTTCCCTGGAGGAAGCCTTCGACACCTCCTGCAACATGGGCTACGCCCGGTTGGGCTTCGCCCTGGGGGAAGACACGCTTTTCGAGTTCAACAACCGCTTCGGGTTCAATTCCCTTCCCAAAACCATCCACCTTCCCATGGCCGTCAGCACCTCCCCCAAACTGGGCCTGACGCGCTATGAACTGGCCGAAACCGCCACCGGCCTGGGCAAGGATTTCCGCATCACGCCCTTGAACGCCGCCCTCATCGCCTCCGCCATCGCCGACGACGGGGTCATGATGTCGCCTTACCTGGTCGACAAGCTGACCAACATCAACGGTAAGATATTGGAGGAAAACAAGCCGGTGGTTTACAAAAACGCCATCAGCCGGCAGACCGCCCAATTCCTGACCACCATGATGTTGAACGACGTGGAACGCGGCATCGGGGTCAAGGCGCGTGTCAAGGGGCTGAAAATCGCGGGCAAGACCGGGACTTCCGGCAGCCGGGACCCCAACTTCCACGCCTGGTTCATCTGCCTGGCGCCGGCCGACAATCCCAAGATCGCCATGGCCATCCTGGCCGAAAATGGCGGCACGGGGAAGGATGTGGCGGCACCCATCGCCAAGAAGGTCTTCGAGGGCATCCAGGAATTCATGGACCTGAACTCGAACG
>JAICXI010000291.1 GCA_025980505.1 bacterium
TTGACGCGCCCCTCGGCGGCGCCCATCCTGCGCCACAACCCTTTCGTGGACCGGGTATGGGTCCATCCCGGAAAAAACGAGGCCTGGGGGCACCTGCTGGGATTCCTGAAGGGCCTTTGGTCCGAGCATTACGACTGGACGCTGGACTTGGCCGCCGAACCCCGGTCGGCTTGGCTCACCTTGGCGACCAGGGCGCCCTTAAGGGCGGGATACGCCTTCCGTCTGCGCAAATGGGCTTTCAATTACGTCATCCCCAAAAACCAAGTCCGCAAATACCAGGCCGAAGTCAACCTGGACATCCTACGGGCGCTGGGAGTTCCCGATGACGGGAACCAAAGCCAAATTTTCCCGGGGCCGGAAGAAAAAGAGTGGGCGCAAAAGGCCTGGGGCCGGCCGGAATGGAAAGGGCAGCGGGTCAAGGTGGGGATCAATCCCACGGGCACCTGGTCCTCGAAAAGGTGGCCCACCGGGCACTGGAGGACTTTGATCGGGAGGATCGGGAACGATTGGGGGGTGAAGCCGGTCCTGGTCGGGGGACCGGACGACGAAGGAATCCTCCGGGAAGTCGGCTCCGGGCTGGAAGAAAAAACCCTGCGCATGCCCCCCACCACGCTGCTTCAAGCCGCGGCGTTCATCGCGGGCCTGGATTTGATCATCGGAAACGACGGTACGCCCCAGCATATGGCCCAGGCCTTCGGCGTCAAGAGCCTCACCCTTTGCGGGCCCCATTGGGGGCTGGGTTGGATCAAGGCGGGGGATCCCCGGCACCGCTACCTCCAGCATTTCCTGGATTGCGGCCCCTGCGACAGGAACGTTTGTCCCTTTCCGGCCGCCGGTGGAGGCCCGCACACCCACCAGGAATGTCTTTGGAAGATCCTGCCCGAAACGGTACTGCAAGTCGGCGGGGAAATGCTGGGTTTGCCCTGACCGGACCGGGACCGGCCGTCAGGCCTTTCGATCCCGCCCCAACCCCAGAAGAGCCATTCCCATCCCCCCAACCACCAGACTCAGGAAAAGACCCAGGCGGAAACTGGCGGGTTCATAAGCCAGGTCCACTTTCCGCGCGTCCTTGGACAGGGGGACGGCTTGAAAGATGCCGTCGGCCAGGTAAATGGCTTGGGGCCGGCCATCCACCCAGGCCCGCCACCCGGGCATGGCGTTTTGCGTGACCACCAGGTAATCATCCTTGGCCGCCAGTGTTTCGCGGGAAATGGGCGGGAACGGGCTTAGGGGCGCTTGGGAGACGGGCCTTTCTTCCAAAAAAAGGTCCCGGTGGGGTCGGGCGCTGCCCATGGCGAAGGCCGTAAAGACCGCCTTCCGGTCCGCGGTGCGCGCAACGCCCTTGAAAAAGAAGGAATGGCCCAGGGAGGAAGGGTTCCGCCACAAGGTCCAGGAGTCCCGGCTCCAGACCCTGCGGAAGACTCCGGGCATCCGGTCCACCGGCATCAAAAGAAGGTCCACCCCCAACAAATCCAGTAACCGGCCGCGGGCGTAGGGGAAGGCATATCGGAAATAAAGATTGGCGTCCAAGGAACCCCAGGTGGGCCAGGTGGAGCCGTAAAAATTAGCCACGGGTAAAAAGGAATAGAGGTTGGAATTGGGGACGAAGTGCTTGAAAAGGGGCCGCCGGTCCGGGTCCGGCAAGGGAGTATAGAGGGCTTGGTGGCCCTTGGAGTCAGGGAGCACCAGGATCCGGCCTGATCCCAGGGCGGGCCTGATTTCCCCGGCTTCCGATTCCAACCGCGGATGGGGAGGGGTGAAATTGGTTTCCAGTGGATGGGTCCAAAGGGGATAAAGCAAGTTCAAGAGGCCGGCCCCCACGACGGCCCATTTCCAGGCGCCGGGCTTGGGGAAAAGATCCTCCAGGAGCAAGCCCAGGGAAAACAACTCGAAGAGATTGACCAATACCCAGGCTTTAGCCGGCTCGAAGAAGGCGGGAAAGGGGATGGAAAGACGGAGGAGGGGTTCCAGGAAAAATCCGAGGCACCAGAGAAGCGACACTGCGAAACCCAAAAGGCAAAAACGGCTTTCCCTTCCCAGGCGCCGGAACCACAGCAGGCCGCAAGCAAGGACGGCCAGGGGCAGGAGCCCGCTGTAAAAGTTGAAATAAAAGAAGGTGGGGGACGCCACGTAATCCGGCAAGCCGCCTTGCGACAAGGCGTTGGATTCCCAAAAAGTCCTCAAGTTACCCAAGGGCAAAAAGAAATGGGGATTATCCCGGACGGCGGGCGGACGCACGGCGTTGAGGAAAAAATACTCCACCGAAGGAATCCACTGGGCCGACGAAAGCAGGAGTCCGGCGGCCCAGGGCGGCAATAGTTTGGAAAGGGAACGCCACCCCTGGAGGGATAGGGCGTATAAGGCTCCGCCGAGGAGGGTGTAAAGGATGATCTGGGGATAGCCGGCGAAGACCTGAAGGGCGAAGAGGAAGGCCAAGCCCCTTCCGGCAAGGGGCCGGCCTTCCAGCCGGTTCCGGACGGCGAGGACGGTCCATGGCATCCAGGCCATGGTCTCCATGGAGGAATTGCTCCCCAGATGGTTGTAAGCGCATGCGTTCAACAAGGCGACGGCGGCGCTGAAAAAGGCCCAACGAGGCTGCACTCCGGCCCGCTTTAAAAAAAAGTAGACGCCCAAGGCGAATAAACACAAATGGAGGATGCCGGAAAGGTTCCAGGCCGAAAGCCCGAGCCAGGTGAAAAGGAGCGTTCCGGGATAAAAGGACTCGGTTTGCCAGGTGGCCAGCCAGGGAATGCCGAAAGCCGAAAGGGAATTCCATAAAGGGAGTTTTCCATCCCGCAGGGCGGAGAGGACCGACCAGCGGATAGGGAAGTTCCAGGTGTCGTTTTCAGGACAGGCCGTGTGGAGACCGGGATGGATCAAGAGGGGGGCGTAGGCCAGGAGGAGCAGCCCAAGTCCTCCGAGAATGAAATAGGGTGAATAAGCGTGGGGGAAGCGAAGTTTTAAGTTCATTCCAGGCTTTATGGTAAGTGAATTTGGGTATGATGAGATGGAAAGTTGGATTTTATCAACAATTTTCGGTAACGAAATCGTTTAATACCTGTCGAAAATCGATTTTAGTAAACAAGAATATTTTATTAAATTTTACGTTAAATCAACTAAAAACTGACATAAAACGGAAACTGAAAGCAACTAATAAAAAATAATTCAGTAAAACACTCAATAATAAGGTGTTTTTGACGTTAGGTTTGGCAGGAAAAATGCTATTTAACGTTAACTGAAAGCGCTATCGTTTATCGGTAAATAACAATGTCAAATGGTTAACCTTTAGAACTTTTGATCCTTTTCCAGGCCGAATAAAAACGATTTTAATTTCTAAAAGAAGAAAAACAATGAATCGGATTTTTAACAACTTACTTTTTCAACCCGCCCTCTTCGCCACGCTCTTTTTATTACCTGCCGTGGTTTGGGCACAGCCTTGCGTCAACATCATCGGTGAATCCACCACTTCCCCCTCCCTGGGTTCCACCATGTACGTCACGGTCACGGTTGCCGATAGCCTGAACTATTCCACAACGGACAACCGGCCGCAAATCATGGCCGCCATTATTTCCGGAACGGGTCATAGCACCTTGAATTCGAGTTGCTCAA
>JAICXI010000451.1 GCA_025980505.1 bacterium
CACGACAGCGCTGAAATGCCCGACAAGGCCTATCCCTTCCGCCTGACCACGGGCCGGGTGCTCCACCATTACCTTTCGGGAAACCAGACGCGGCGCATCGAATCCCTGGAACGGGCCGTGCCCGAGCCCTTCGTGGAAATCAGCGAGAAGCTGGCGCGGCGGCTTCAGTTGAAACCCGGGGTCAAGGTGCGTTTGAAAACCCGCCGGGGCGAGGTTTGGATGTCCTGGAAATCCAATCCCGAGCAGGAGGAATCCACGCTTTTCATCCCCTTCCACTGGGGCGGGGACCGGTCGGTGAACCGGCTCACCCAGGAGGCCCTGGATCCGGTCAGCCGCATGCCGGAACTGAAGGTCTGCGCGGCCGACCTGACGCAAGACGAAGAAGAAACAAGTTCCACCACGGAGGCACGAAGGCGCAGTTAAACAAAAAGACCTGAATCCGTTTTTCGAGCTGTGTCTCCGTGCCTCCGTGTGAAATTCCGGGGTTTTTACAGGTTCTTAACCGCGCCTTCGTGGTCAAAACTCGTTTTAAAGGATTCGAACATGATCAAGGAAATTATCGCCGTTATCCGAACCGGCAAGTGGCCCGAAACCCTGGCCAAGCTCGAGGAAGCCGGGGTCATCGGGTTCAGCCGCCAGCGGGTGTACGGCCGGGGGAAGCAGCGGGGCCTGCGTTACAGCTCGGACATGGAGGACCAGCGGGGCATCAGTTTCCTGCCCAAATGGATGGTGACCATGGTGGTGGAGGATTCCAAGGTGGACGCCGTGGTGGAGGTGCTCCTGAAATCCAACCACACGGGCGAGATTGGGGACGGGAAAATTTTCATTTGTTCCGTGTCCGACTCCGTCCGCATCCGCACCAACGAGAGCGAGGAATACGCGATCAATTGAAAAGGGGCCGGAAGTTGCCCGGTCACGTCCAGCGTGAAGAGGCAAAGGGCGAAGGAAACCGAAGGAGTTCCGGCACCGAATCGCCCGGGGCTTCCCCCAAAGCGCGCCTTCCCGGCGGGCGGATCGGGTCGAACGGGTTTCGCATTGGAAGCCCCTTTCTTTAACACTAACGAAGGAGTGGTTATGGCCGCCGGAATCGACATTGAAAAAGTGAAACGCGAAGGGCTGCAGGTGGACCTCGAACGGTACGCCCGGGAAGGCTACCAATCCATCCCCAAGGACGATCATTACCGCCTCAAGATGCACGGTATCTGCGCCCAGAGGCACGAAGGTTTCTTCATGATGCGTTTCCGCATCTCCGGGGGGCGGTTGAACCCCGACCAGATGGAGCGCGTGGCCGACATCGCCCGGGACTACGCCAGCGGTTACGTGCACCTTTCCACCCGCCAGAACATCGAGCTGCACTCGGTGCGGATCGAAAACGTCCCCGGGGTCCTGGCCCAACTGGCCCGGGTGGGGGTCACCACGCGCTCCTCCTGCGGCCACACTTTCCGCAACATCATCACCAGCCCCTGCGCGGGCGCCTGCCCCCGCGAACTCCTCGATACCCGGCCCTGGGTGGAAGCCCTCAGCCGCATGGTGGTGAGCCAGTCCGATTATTACAACCACCGCCTGCCCAAGCGCCTGAACGTCTCCCTGGCCAATTGCACGGCCTGTGAGAACCACGCCCTGGTGAACGACATCGGCCTTTCGGCGGTGAGGGGCGCGTCCGGGGAGGTTGGCTTTTCCTGCACGTGGGCGGCAGCATGGGGGTGGCCCCCCGCCTGGGCTGGCTGCTGGAGGAGTTCCTGCCCTTGTGCGACGGCCTGCCGGCCTTGAAGGCCGTGGCCCACCTTTACATCCTGCACGGGGACCGCTCTTCCCCGGCCAAGGGGCGCCTGAAGTTCCTGGTGGAATCCTGGGGCCTGGACAGGTTCCGCGAGGAGTTCCGCAAGGCCCTTCCCGAAATGCGCCGGCCCGACAAGGACCTGCCCAAGGGATTCCTCCCCGAACCCTGGCCGGACTTCAACCCGCCGGGAGGCGCGGAACTCGATTCGCTTCCCGAGGGGGTCGAGCCGCAGAAGCAGAAAGGCTTTTACCGCGTTCCCTTGTTCGCCTCCCTGGGGGAAGTCCACCATTCCCATTTCCGGCGCCTGGGGCAGTGGGCCCGCACCGGCTGCCACGGCCGCG
>JAICXI010000259.1 GCA_025980505.1 bacterium
GAAATCACCGAGATCATGGTCAACGGCCCCCACCGGGTTTATGTGGAAAAAAAAGGGATGCTTGAATTGACGAACGTCCGTTTCCTGAACGAGCAGCAATTGCGGACGGCCATCGAGAGGATCCTGGCCCCGCTCGGCCGGCGCATCGACGAAAGCCAGCCCTATGTGGACGGGAGGTTGATGGACGGTTCCCGCGTCAACGCCGTGATCCCCCCCTTGTGCCTCGACGGTCCGGTGCTGACCATCCGGAAGTTCTCCAAACGGAAGTTGATGGCGGACGATCTGGTTCGTTCCGGTTCCCTTACCCGGGAATCCGCTGATTTTCTCGGCGCTTGCGTCCGGGCCCGCAAGAACATCGTCGTTTCAGGCGGTACGGGCTCGGGGAAAACCACCTTGCTGAACATCTTGTCCAATTTCATACCGCCCAGCGAGAGGATCGTCACCATCGAGGATTCGGCGGAACTGCGGCTTTCCCAGGACCACGTGGTCCGGCTGGAAGCCCGCCCGGCCAACTTGGAAGGAAAGGGGCAGGTGACCATCCGCGACCTGGTGATCAACGCCCTGCGGATGCGGCCGGACCGAATCGTGGTGGGCGAGTGCCGCGGCGGCGAAGCCTTGGACATGCTCCAGGCCATGAACACCGGCCACGACGGTTCCCTGACGACGGCCCACGCCAACTCTCCCCGGGACGTCCTTTCCCGCCTGGAAACCATGTGCCTTTTTACCGGTCTGGACCTGCCCCTGAAGGCCGTGCGGGAACAAATTGCGAGGGCCGTGCATTTGGTGGTCCAGCAAAGCCGGCTTGCGGACGGGAGGAGGTCCGTCATTCAAATTTCAGAGGTTCAAGGGATGGAAGGCGACGTCATCATCACGCAGGATGTTTTCACTTGGGAGGAGGGAATGGGCCTCGTCCGGCGCCCTTTCGCCCCTTCGTTCCTGGCGGACCTAACCACGGTGGGGTATCAATGGCCCGGGCATCCGGAAAAGGCCCAAGGCCAACCGGCCGTCAAGAATTAACGGCAGGGGCTTGCAGGGGCTATTTTGATTTTTCCTGTTTCCGGGGCGTTTGCTTCTCGTAGGTGGTCAAGGGGGCCGCTTGGTAAGTGGTGTCGCCGACCGGGGTGATTTGCTCCACCTCTTTCCGGTACTTCTCGAACTCGGCCGCGCGGGTCTGCCGCACGTCGGCGTCCATGGGACCCTCGGGCGGAACCCAGTCCCCCAAGTAGGCCCGGCAGGTGAATTCCTTTTCCGACGCCAGGTCCACCCACTTCGTCCGGGGTAAAAAGTAAAATTCCTGCACCTCCTGGTAATCCCATAGGGCCTGCTTGTATTGCTTGGCCGCAAACCGGGCCTCGCCCCTTTGATAAGCGTCGTGGGCACGGCGGATGATCTCCAGGTTGGCCATGCCATAGGCGATGAGCAGCGTGCCCGCGATGGTCATGGCCGTTTTAAAGCCCTGCTTTTTCCAAATCGGCGTCTTCACGCCCTCACTCTCGGCCACGCTGAACCTCCCCGCTCAGAATTGTTTTAGGAAGCGAAGGTCGTTTTGGTAAAACAACCGGATGTCGTCGATATCATACTTAAACAAGGCGATGCGCTCCACCCCCATCCCGAAGGCGAACCCGGTCCATTTTTCCGGGTCGATCCCGCAATTGGTGAAAACCGCCGGATCGATCATGCCACACCCCATCATCTCCACCCATCCGGAATGCTTGCAGATGCGGCAGCCCTTACCCTCGCAAAAAACGCAGGAGATGTCCATTTCGGCGCTGGGTTCGGTAAAGGGGAAAAAGCTGGGCCGGAAACGGGTCTGCACCTTGGAACCGAAAAGCTTCTTGATGAAGGAGTCCAAAATACCCTTCAGGTGGCCGAAATGCACCCCCCGGTCCACCAGGAACCCTTCCACTTGGTGGAAAATGTGGTGGTGGGTGGCGTCGATGGCCTCGTTGCGGTAAACCCGCCCCGGTGCCACGAACTTGAAGGGAGGTTTTTGCTTTTCCATGACACGGATCTGGATGGGCGAGGTGTGGGTCCTCATCAGGATTTCGTTTTGCAGGTAAAAGGTATCTTGGGCGTCCCGGGCCGGGTGGTCGGGGGGGAAATTCAAGGCGAGGAAGTTGTAGTAATCCGTCTCCACATCCGGCCCTTCAGCCAGGTCAAAACCGAAACTCCTGAAAATATCGCAAATTTCCTTTTGCACCGACGTCAGGGGATGCATCTTGCCCGCGGGAAGCGTGCGCCCGGGCAGCGTCGGGTCCCATCCGGCAGGCAGGTCTAGGGCCCCTTTGCTTTCCAGCTCCTCTTTCTTTTTCTCCAAAAGCTGGGCGATGCGGTTCTTAACCTCGTTGCTGACCTTGCCGATTTGGGGCCGCATTTCGGCCGGGACCTGGCTCAACCCCTTGAGGATTTCCGTGACCAGTCCGCTTTTCCCCAGGTATTTGACCCGCGATTCCTCGACGGTTTTCAAGTCGGCTGCGGATGGGATGGATTGTTCGGCCTCTTTTAAAAGCGCTTCAAGGCGTTCGATCACCGGGACCCTCGGAACGAGAATTGGAAAGCCCGCAAAGAGAAGGTATTATTCAGTTTTTAAGCGGAATTTTCATCAAGAAAAACGGTCAGGAAGGCCAAACCGAGATGGTCTTTTTCTTCTGCAGGTTCTCGACTTTTTGGAGGTAGGTCAAGTAAGCGTCCACCGAGCCGGTCTCTTCGAAAAGTTCCCACAAGACTTCAACCGCTTGTTCGGAGGTTTTCTTAGTTTGGGATTCGACGTCGAATGGGTTTTGGGTCATGATCATCGGCTTTTTCATTTGATTTTCGAAGTCTATCACCGCCCTCCGGCACTGTCAAGAAACCGGCTCCCCAAAGCGCGCCCAAAATAAGGCAAGACTGGCCGCCACCCCGACATTCAAGGACTCCACTTGGCCCTGCATGGGGATTTGAATCCCCCCTTCGCAGGATTGGACCAACTCTTCCGGCAAGCCCGCCCCTTCCGCCCCAACCCAAAATGCCAGGGGTGTTAGAAAGTTTACTTGGGTCAACGGCCGGGTGGGGCCGCCCAAAGCCAAAGCATAGGAGTGGAATCCGTTTTGCCGGAACCATTGGGCATAATCATTCCAGTTTTTGTCTTGCATGAAGGGGACGCGGAACAAGGAGCCCATGGAAGCCCTCACCACCTTGGGGTTGAAAATATCGCAGGAGCCGCCGGTTAAAAATACCCCCCCCACGCCAAAAGCCTCGGCCGAGCGTAAAAGGGTCCCCATGTTGCCGGCGTCCTGCACCTGATGGACCGCCAGCACGGTGGAAAAGGGTTCCTGCGGCCAGGCAGCCGCAGGCTTGGCCACCACCGCCGTTATTCCCTGGGGCGCCACCGTGTCCGTCAAATAGGAAATGATTTTGGGTGCGACCTCAAAACAACGGACTTTCTCCCGCTGGGCGCGGCTGAAGATGGCTTTTCCTTCTTCGCACTCCCAGGCTTTCCGCGTGGCGAAGATAAACCGGGTCTTCATGCCGCTTTTCTGGGCTTCTTGTACCAAGTGAAAACCCTCGCACAAAAAATCCTCGGACAGCTTGGATTTCTTGGGCACCTTCAGGGAATAGGCGTGTTTCACCATGGAATTCTGGACGCTTTCGATCAAAGAAAGATGGGTCATGGCTTCCTCGTTTCTGGGCGGCCTCGAGGGGGCCCCCGTCCCCCCCAGGTGAATCTCCCGGGTCCCGCACCAATAGGTCCCCCAATAAAAAACACCCCCCATCGCGGTAACGATGAAGGGTGTTTTTTGCTTTCGGATATCGGACGACCGCGGACCGGCGTCCGTCTTTACGACACCTTCGCTTTTTTGGCCACTTCCACCAATTCGCCGAAGGCCTTGGTGTCGGTCAGGGCCAGGTCGGCCAGCATCTTGCGGTCCA
>JAICXI010000176.1 GCA_025980505.1 bacterium
CTTTTGGGCTTCATCCTCCTTTACGTTTTGATCGGCGCGGTCCTGGCGGGCGGAGACCGGCCGGGGTGGGCCAAGGGAGTGGCCTGGGCCGCCGCGCTTTCGTCGGTCCTTTGTTTCACCTACCTGGCGGCCGTGGCCCGCTATTATTACGACTGCGTGGGAATCTGGACCGGGCGCCAAACCCGGGCCGAATACATGTCGGGACCGGGCAAAATCACCCCTTATTACGCCATGGCCCAATGGATCGGGGAGAACCTGCCGCGGGATTCCCACCTGCTCATCGTGGGGGACGCCCGCGGCCTTTACTACGACCGGCCCTTCCTCACCAATTCGGTTTTCGACGAACAGGTATTAGCCCGGCTGGCGCGGGAGGAAAAGGACGGCGAAGGCGTGGGCCGGCGCCTGAAGGAACTGGGGGTGGATTACCTGGCCGTCAACGGCCCGGAAGGGATCCGGGTTTCGGCCCAGTACCACTCTTATGACTTGGCGGCCCCGGAGTGGGGAAGGCTGGACGATTTTATGCAACGGGGGACGGCCCTGGTTTACCAGTCGGGCCTGCAGGGGGTTTACCGGATACTCCCGGCGCTTCAAACCCGGGCCCCGGCCGAGGTCCAGGACCTGGTTTTGTTTTTCTCCAAGCCCGCGTCCCAATTCATCCTGGACGTCCAAAAACACCGCTGGCAGGAGGCGGAAAGCGACATCCTGGAAACAACCCGGCTTTATCCCTTTTCCCGATTTTGGAAGGGGCAAAGGGCGCAGTTTGAAAAACAAGTCGGGCCTGCCTTGGGACTTTGAGGGCTCCCCCTTCCCGAGGATGATTTTCGGGATGGGGAGAGGTAAAATGGATCCACATTTCCTGGGGAGAGAAAGTGACAAAACCATTTCCGGCCCCTTCCGTCCCGGCGGAAGGCAGGGGCGGCGCTTTCGAGGCGGCGGCCCTGGCTTGGGCGGCCTTTGTCTTCGCGTGTTTTTTCTTCTCGCCGTCCCATCCGCTTTGGGCGTACTTTTCCTCCCTGGCGGGCATTTTTGACCCCGGCCCCCTTCTTTCCGCCGCGGACCCCAAGCCGGCGGTGTGGGCGCAATCGATTTTCATCTTGCTGGCATCCCTCGCGATGGCGGGCGGCACCTGGGCGCTGGGCCGCCGTCTCCGGCGCTGGTTCCGCCTTGAACCCGGTGATTCCTGGGTCCGGTTCGCCTTCGATTTCGGCTTCGGCCTCCTGGGCTTGGATCTTTTTTGGAGGGGGACCGGGCTGGTCCGGTTGTGGTACCCGCCGGTTTGGATCGGACTGGGCCTGGCCCTTTCGGCCTTGCTTCTCCTGGATTGGGCGGGCCCCCACCGGCCCCTGTTTCCCAAGCCCGACTTCCGTTGGGCCGCCGCCGAACCGGGGCTTTTCCTGCTCTTGGGGTTAGGCTTGGTTTACTTTCTCTTTTCCGCGCTTCAAAACCTGGCCCCCGAAACCTTTTATGATTCCATGGTTTATCACCTGGCCGTACCCTCCTATTGGCTTCTCCACCACGGCTTGGCGGATTTCCCGACCAATTTTTTCTCCAATTACCCCGCCGGCGCCGAGCTTTATTTCCTGAACGGCCTGGTGGGGCAGGGAACGGAAGCGGCCAAGATGCTGCACTTGGCTTGCTTCGGGGCCTGCGCCCTTTTGGCGGCGGGTTGGGCCCGTGAAATGGCCGGGGAAAGGGCGGGCCGCCTCACCCTGGGGCTCCTGCTGACTTTCCCGCTGGCCGTGGTCAACACCTGGAGCACGCAAGTGGAGGGCTTTTTGTCCTTGGCAACGGTGCTCTTCGCTTACGCGCTGGCCCGGTTCCTCCGCAAGGACCCCCAACGGGAAGCCTGGGCCCTGGCCGCCGGGCTTTTCGCCGGTTTGGCCCTTTGCGTGAAATACACGGCCTTGCCCGCGGTTGGAAGCGCGCTGGTCTGGTGGGCGGTCCAAAAGAAGGACGCTTTCCAACGGGAAAACCGGAAAGCGTGGCTGGGACTGGCCTTGGGCGCCTTGTTGTTGCCGCTGCCCTGGGTGCTCAAGAACCTCTGCTTCACGGGGAACCCGGTTTTTCCTTACTTCCTCACCCATTTCCCGGGACGGCACCTGTCGCCGGCCGGGTACGGGCAATTGCTCCGGGAACAACAGGCCCCCCTGGGCGGATGGCGGGACTGGCTCGCCCTGCCTTGGACCTTGACCCTGGGCCAGGTGAATGACAACCATTTTTGCGGGCCCGTGGCCTTGGCCTTGGCGCCGCTGCTGCTGTTGTTCCGGTTGCGCCATCCGGTCCTGAAGTTTTTGGCGGGATGGTTCCTCCTCCAACTGGCGTTCGGCCTGGCGGTCACCCACCTTCCCCGGTTCCTCCTGCCGGCTTTCGTCATCCTGTTCCTCCTGCTGGGGTGCCTCTTGGGGGGCGGGGACCGGCCCGTCCTGGGCAAGGCGGCCGTTCACGCCGCCTGGCTTGCCGCCTTGCTTTGTTTTCCCTACCTGGCCGACATGAGCCGCCAATATGATTCCTGCGCCGGCCTGTGGTCGGGACGGCAGACCCGGGAGGATTACCTGGACGACCCCGCCCGGAGGTCGCCTTACGGCGCCATGGCCCGGTGGATTTCCGGCCACCTACCCAAGGACAAGGGCCTTCTGGTCGTGGGGGACGCCCGCGGGCTTTACTACGACCGGCCCTTCCTGACCAACTCGGTCTTTGACGAGCAGGTCCTGGCGGGGTTGGCGCGCCGGGAAAGGGACGCCGAGGGGATCGGCCGCCGCCTGCGGGAATTGGGGGTGGATGAACTGGCGGTAAACGGGATCGACGGCGTGCAGGTGGCCAACCAGTACACGGATTACGACCCCTATGACTTGTCCGAGGAGGAATGGAAAAGGTTGGACGACTTCATCCAGCGGGACACATCGCTTCTTTACCAATCCGGCGCGCAGGGCGTTTACCGGATCGGGCCGGCCCGGCCCGCGGCCGCGAAGGGCGAAATCCAGGACCTGGTCCTGCTTTTTTCCAAGCCCGCCGCCCATTTCATCCGCGACCTTCAAAGCCGGCCCGGGAGGCAAGCCGAGCAAGACCTCGACCGGACCGCCGCCCTCTATCCCTTTTCCCGGTTTTGGAAGGACCAAAAGACCCAGTTTGAAAGGCAGGAAGGGACGCCCTCACGCAACTAGGTTTCCAAAAGACGGCTTTCCAACCTTTTGCCGCCGTTGTATAGTCTCACCCACCCCCTCTCGAGGAAGAAAATGACCCAGCCGCCCGCCCCCAGCCCCGTGGAAAGGCTTCCCTCCATCCTATTGGCCCTGCTTTTTGCCTGGATGCCGCTCGTCTTTTTCGTGCGGGCGGCGGATGGGTTCACCTTGACCAAGGAGGTGGTGGCGGCCCTGGGGGTGTCCGGCCTCGGCGTTTTCGCCCTGGACGGCGGGGCCCGGCTGTTGAGGTTTGTGCTGGTGCAAGCCGTGCTGGGGTTCACCCTTTGGATGGTCCTGGATTCCCTGGCCGTGGGGGAATTGAAGATGGAAGCGGTGAAGGGTTCCGTCCATATCCTGCTGATGGCCGGCGCCTTCCTGGCCGTGGTGTCCGCCTGCTCCCGGGGTATTTCCTACGAGAAACTAATCCACGGGGCGCTCCTGGCCGGGGGCCTGATGGCCCTTTACGGCCTTTTTCAAACCGTGGGCTGGGACCGCCTGCATTGGAACACCCATTTTGAGAGCCGCGCTTTCTCCACCTTGGGCAACCCCGATTACCTGGGAGGGCACCTGGCGGTACTGCTGCCCCTGGCCTTCATCTTGACCTTGCGCAGCCCCGCCTTGTCCAAGACCTGGTTGTGGTACCGGGGCGTCACCCTGGTCCTGTTCGTCGGCCTTTTGACCACGAGGGTGCGGGGTTCCTTCCTGGCCCTGGGCGGCGCCGCGCTGTTCCTGGGCGTGGCCTTCTTCACGTCCTGGGGAAGGCCCCTCTTCAACCGGAGCCGGCGTTTTGTATTGCTGACTTTAGGCGTCCTCCTTGTGGGTGTCATCGCCTTCCTCGCGCGGCATGGAGGGTTGGAGGCTTTCAGCGTCCACCAGTTTTCCGTTCGGCAGCGGGTGGAGATCTACAAGGTGGCCTGGGAAATGGTCAAAGACCACCCTTGGTTGGGAATCGGTTTGGGCCAGGTGGGGGTCCAGTTTCCCGCCTACCAGGCCAGGCCCTTCAGCCCCGGGGATTTCGCCCAACACCCCTATACTTATTCGGAACACATCCACAATGAATTCCTCCAGTTCTGGGTGGAAGGAGGATTGCCGGGGCTCCTTCTTTTCCTGGCGGTCCTTTTGGCCTTCGTCCTGGCCGTCGCCCGGTTTTTGCGGAACCCCGAAACGAAGGCGCGGGACAAGGAAATCATGATCGGCGTGGCCGGAGGCGTGACGGCGCTGCTCCTCCAGTCCTTGAGCAATTTCCCCCTCCAACTGGCGCCCACCACGGTCCTGTTCGGGCTGCTCTTGGCCGCGCCCCTGGCCCTCCGGCCCGCCCCGCCGGTTCCTTTTTCCCTGTCCGGTGGCCGAAGGGTGCTTTTGGCGCTGGTGGGCCTGGCGGTATTGGGGCTCGGTGCCCGGGCCCTGGCGGCTTCCATCGCGTTCCGGGATACGGTGGGGGAGACGTCCCTGGGCCATTCCCCATTGGCGGTTTATTATGGAGGGAGGCTCGTGGGGCTTTCCCCGCGGAATCCCAAGGCATGGAACGCCTACGCCGGCGCTTTGGAATCGGGGGGGCAGGCGGAACAAGCTTTCCAGGCCTACGGGAAGTCCCTCGGCTTGAATCCGCAGTACGTGGAGAGCCTGCTGGCCATGGCCAAGATACGCTTAAGCCAGGGGAATTTCGGGGAGACGCTGGACTTGTGCCGGAAAGCGGAGGCGGTCACCCCCAACTATGCCGCCCCCCTCTGGCCCATGGCCATCAGCTTGTTCGAACTCCAACGGTACGGCGAGGCGGCCAAGGCCTTCGAGCAATTCTCAAC
>JAICXI010000462.1 GCA_025980505.1 bacterium
CCCGTAAAGGGCCGTTCCCATGGCCCCCAAGCCGGCCGACAACAAGCAGACCAAAAGAACGCTCCCGCCCCCCTGGGGCCAAAACAAGAGGAGCGCCAGGGCGGCCATTCCAAAGACCTGGTCCAAACCCAGGATCTTCAACGCCTGTCGCTCCGTGAGGTTCGGCACCAGCAGGAACAGGATCAGGAAGCCGGCGTAAGCCGAGCCCTGCGAAATGACCGACAAGTAGGAATCCTTCAAACCCATGTGCTGCACGTAGTAAAGCGAGGCATAGATGCCCCAAACCAGGACCATCCATTCATCCAGGAACTTGGAAAACAGGAAGGCCCGGGAGCCGGGCTTTCGGAAGAACTTTCCCAAGGCGCCCCGGTATTGGCCCAAGCCTTCCCGGACGAGTTGGAGCCAGGAGCCCGCGGGCTTTTCGTAAATTTCCGATTCGGGCAGGAATTTCCACCTCAACCCGATGCCCAGGGCCACCAGGGCCGTTTCGAGCCAATACATATGGTGGTTGGACCTAAGCAGCCCTTCCTGGGACACCCACAATCCCCCGATCAAGGGGAAGAAAAGAAGCGAGGGCGCCATGTTGACAATCTGCAGCACGGAAAAAACGACCGCCCTTTTCTTGGAGGACACCCCCTCGGCCAGCAGGCAAAGGTAGGGGGCGCCCGATCCGGAGTTGGTGGCCATGAAAAAGAGGGCCGCCACGCACCACCATTTGTTGCCGGCCAGGGAAAGGCAGAGGCAATAGCCGCCCCAGCTCAGGATATCGAAGGCAATGAGGGTCTTTTTCCTCCCCCAGGTGTCGGAGAAGTAGCCTCCCAGGAACAAGGCCAGGGGCCTCACGAAGTTCATCAGGGATTGGTAAACCCCCACTTCGGTCTTGGACAACCCCAGTTCCACCATATAGAGGCTCACGTAGGGTTGGACCATGGCAATGGGAATGACCCACATCAACCCGGCATATATGGTCACGGCCTGCCGGCGGGGCAGGTCCAGGAACATTTCGCGGCCCGGGAGCCCCTTTTGGCCCAACTGGGAAAAGGGCCTTTTCAAGAGGAGTTCGTACCATTCCTCGCTGGTGCTTCGAAGGGAATCTAAAAATGTTTGAAAGGGCTTCAGCATGGGCTTCCTGGTTCCAAAGAATCGGCCGGGCATCGGGTGGCGGGAAATCCCCCGCACTGCCGTTGGAGGGACCGGGACCGCCGTTTGAAAATCGGCGGTATTTTAATGCATTCCTCCGGGCGAACCATGATTTTCCCCGGTCCGCCGGAAAAAAACGCTTTTTTCCCCTGGAATTCCCGCCTTGAAACCTCTTTGCCAACCTCTTATGAATGCCATGGGTGACCGGTCCAAAGACCGGATCTTAGGACAAGGGATGCGATGGAAAAGGAACCTCGAAAAGGTTTTGTGAAGGAACGGGAGTCGGAAAATGCGTTTCTGGCTTTTCTTAACCACGGGCATTTTGTCGGAAGTTTTCGGCACCACCAGCCTGAAGTTGGCGGACGGATTCACCCGTCCCTGGTACGCGCTGGTGACCGTCCTTTGCTACGGCCTGAGCTTTCTTCTTTTCACCTTCTCCCTGAAGGGCGTTTCCCTGAGCTTGGTTTACGCCCTCTGGTCCGGCGCGGGCACGGCCTTAATCGCCCTGGTAGGATATTTCCTTTTCAAGGAACCCCTGGATTGGCTTAAGGTGGTCTCCCTTTTCCTGATCGTGGCGGGCATCATCGGCCTCCAGTTGGCCGAAACGGCGGCCAAAGGCTGAAACGCCGGTTGTCCGTTCCCGGTTGCCGGCGGGCCTTTCACTCCGTTCCCGACAACCGCCCTTTGCTTTTGGGGGCCGCTCCCAAACGCAAAAACTTCATTTCCCGGTTGTCGGCGGGCTTTCCCTGCCGTTCCTGGCAACCCACAACCGCCAACTGTCTTTATATTTCTTTGATCATCACAATGGCGTCCTCTTGGTTGTCGCTGTAGTACTTCTTGCGCA
>JAICXI010000403.1 GCA_025980505.1 bacterium
ATCTGGTTTTACCTCTCCTGGACGATCGTCTTGTTCGGGGCGGAAGTCACCTTTTCCATCCAGCGGCACCGTGAAAATACATCCGCTTAAACCGTCGGCCAAGGGTGAAAAGAGTCGCCAGCTTCCTTTTCGCGGGACTATCATGGGGCGAAAGAGTCCAAGGAATCCAACGTGAAATGGGCGTGTTTTTTTATCCTGCTTACCGTGGAGTGGGGGACGGCCGCGGGCCTGGCCGCCCAAGATTCCGCGCCTTACCTCGTTTCGGCCAAGATCCAATTATCGGTGGAAAGTTGGGCCGACATCTGGCTGAACGGGATCCGCATCGTCAACCACCTGCCTTACACGGACGCCAGCAAGGGATGTAAAACGGTCGAGGCCCTTCCGCACAGTCTTTGTTATTTCCGGCGTGAGAACGTCCTTGCCTTGCAAGTGACCGCTTCCCGGACGGATCGGGAAGGCGTGGGCATCGCTTATACCCTCTTTTTGAAGTTTTCCAACGGCGACAAACGGGTTTTTACCAGCGATGAGGCCGACCAACACAAGGCTTATTACCTGCCGGACCGGATGGAAAACGCCCCCGCCGGTTGGGTTCAACCGGATTTCGATGACACCCTTTGGGGGGGCGCCCGAATCGCGGGATTTCTGCCTTATGCCGCCGCGGTGACCGATCCCTTGACCGGCCGGCAGGTCCCTTTCCTGTCGTCCTATTCAACTTCGTTCAAGGTCCTCCATCCGGGAGAACGCCATTTTTATCGCCGGAAGTTCTTCCTGGATATCGCCCCCAATCCCATTTGCGGTTCCCCCGTGGAAAGGCCCGCGCCACGGGTTGATGCGCCTGTTCCGGAAATTCGCCGATCTTTTCAGCCCCGGGCTTCCGCGCCGGCCCCGGCCTTTACGCCGACCTTCACTTCCGTCACGGAGCCGCCGGTTTTTGCGACTCCGACGCCCTTGCCCACCCTCGCTCTCCCGGCACTTTCCGCCCCGCCGGATCTGCTTCAACGGCGCAAAGCGGTGAGGCCCACCGCCACCCCGGACGTTTCCGTCGTCCCCCGGGCTCCGGCGGAACCCGGCACGCGCACCGTATTTCCCACGGCCGCGCCGCCTCCGACGGCCGTTCCGACGCCCGGCTTCACGCCCCAGCCCCTCCTCGACCAGGCCCAAACCTTGGTCTTCGGCCCGGATGCCGCCAATATTTACGTCACTTTCGCCGACGGCCCCGGACGCTACCGGGTTGCGGCGATGGATGACCGGGGGAACCGCTTGAAATTCCTGTTGGACAAGTGGGAAATTCAAGGGGACGCTTGGGTGGGCTGGGATGGAAGGGATGAACAGGGGAGGGACCTGCCGGCGGGACAGTATCGGATCGTTTTTTCCAAGGACGGGAAAATACTGAATAAAATCATCGTGGTCAAGGTCGCCAACCCCTAAAATGCGTCCTTCATGGACGGTGATTGTCGTCTCCGGGGCGGTTCGAATAAACGGGGGAAGTGGAAATGGGGAATTTTTTCATCGGCTTGTGCCTGATCCTCCTGGGGTTCGGCTTATTCCAGTTTTCCCGCATGTTCAATTTGTACAAGGCGCAATGGGATGAAAACGCGCCTCCCTGGCCCTACTGGACCATGAGGAGCACTTCTTATTTTTTAATGGGACTGGGCATCCTCCTGATGGCCGGCTCCCTGTTTTGAGGCGGATGTGGAAAACCTGAAGATACTGGTGGTGGGGGTCGGGGGGCTGGGATGCCCGGCTTCATTGGTCCTGGCGGAAGCGGGCGTGGGGACACTGGGCCTGATGGACCCGGACAAGGTGGAGCTTTCCAACCTGCACCGGCAGACCCTTTATTCCACTCAGGACGTCGGGCGCCTCAAAGTGGAGGCGGCGGGGGAATTCCTCCGGTCGCGTTACCATCGCCTGCGAACCGTCCCCCTTCCCGAGGCCCTCAACGCCTCCAACGCCGAAAAATACCTTTCCGTTTATGACCTGGTCATCGACGGTTTGGACCGGCTGGAAAAGAAATTTTTCCTGAACGATTGGTGCGTGAAGTTGAACAAACCCTTTGTCCACGCGGGCGTGGTGAGGTTCGAGGGACAGGTCCTGCCGGTGAAGCCCGGGGAGACGGCCTGCCTGCGGTGCCTGATCCCCCGGATCCCGCCGCCTTTCGCCATGCCCACCTGCCAGGAAGCGGGAGTCCTGGGTTCCTTTTCCCAGGCCATTGGTTACCTCCAGGCGCACCAGGCGTTGGGGTTGGCCCGGGGTAAGGGGCCTTTCCGGCTTTGGAAAGTGGACTCCTGGAAAAGGGAAGCGCGTTCCATCCTTCCTGAGCGCAATCCCTCCTGCGAGGCTTGCGGCAAGGGTCTTTCGGCAAAGGAAATGACCGAAACCGGCTGCGCCCGCTAAACCGCGAAAACGGTCGAGCTGTTCCACGGCACCGTTTCGAAACCTCAAGGTTCAAAACCTTCCGGGATAAACCTGTTCCCGAAACTGCAGGTTTTCCGTCCGGCCTTCCC